>JAEDNW010000067.1:0-13230 GCA_016302315.1 Lentisphaeria bacterium | reverse complement strand
GGAAGGGATGGGCCAGCCGCCAGGTGGGGAAGGTGTTGGTGCTATAGCGCTGATGCACCAACACCAGGGGAGAGACAAAATCCTCCTCCGCCAAATCCCCGTAGAAGGACTCGATTTGCGTGGCCAGCATCAACCCCTTGTAGACCACGGTGCGGCTGCTGAAGCTGCTGAAATAGGCGTCCAGCATCTCCTTCTCCAGACGACGCCGCAGCACAAAGACCCGGCGCTCCAAGGCATCCCCGGAAAGGGAATCCACAGGGGCGACAAACACCTGGCGAATCCGGGGACAGGTGGCCCGGGCGGTCTCCCCCAGGCGGCTGACGTCCACGGGAACCTCCCGCCAGGCCAGCAGCCGGAACCCCTCCTCCCCCGCAATCCGCTCCAGAAGGGACTCCTCCCCCTCCCCGCCAAAAATCATGCCCACGGCATATCCCCCGGCCTCCGGCAACACCCCGCCCAGCACTCGCTGGAAAAACCCATGGGGAATCACGCTCAACAACCCGGCCCCGTCCCCGGAAAGGGGATCGCTTCCCGCCGCTCCCCGGTGGAGAAGACGCTGAAGAAGAATCACCCCCTGATGCACGAGCTCATGGGAGGAAATTCCCTGGAGGTTGGCCAGCATGCCCACACCGCAGGCGTCATGCTCGTTCTGGAAATGGTACAGCCCCTCGTCCTGGGGAAGAGAAAGGCCACGCTGTCGATATTTCGTATCCATGGAGGATTCTCCTTGCACCGCCCTCCCCCGGGGGCCTGCGTCCGGAAGGGACGGAGGCCGGAAAAGGGAAGAAGGCGGCTATGTGAGGCAAAGAGGGGGCGCGTCTCCCTTCCGGAAAGACACACCACCCCGGCACAAAAAGAAATTGGCTTTGGGTGTAAGCAATAGACATGCCAAGGAGCGGAAAAGTGGGGGATTCCCAGGGGGAGGTGACAAAGGATGAAATATTTTTACAAAGGATGTAAACCGTTCCCCAAAGAGGAAACATATTCTGTAATTCGCCCAAGCCGGGGTTCCCTGGGCCATGAGGGATTCTGGGGTTTGGCATGCCGCTTGCTTTATCCCCAAGCCGTCATGCCGGCGGGATGCCGGGCGCGACCCAATCCTTCATTAGGAGAGACTGACCATGCAAAAGAGATTTGACGCGGTGTGCAAGATTTCGGATCGTCGCACAGAAGGGACAGAGCCCCAGGGTTCCAAGGTGTTGGAGTTCTTTGCGGCGGACGTTTTCGACAATGAGAAGATGGCGAAGCATCTTCCCAAGTCCACCTACAAGAAATTGATGGCGACCCTGAACGGCATGCAGCCTTTGGATCCGGGCATTGCGGACGAAGTGGCCACGGCCATGAAGGAGTGGGCGGTTTCCCGCGGGGCGACCCATTACACCCATTGGTTCCAGCCTCTCACGGGGGGCACGGCGGAGAAGCACGACTCCTTCCTGGAGTTTTCCCAGGGCAAGGCCATTTTCGAGTTTTCCGGCAAGACCCTGACCGTGGGCGAGCCGGACGCCTCCAGCTTCCCCTCCGGCGGTTTGCGCAGCACCTTCGAGGCCCGGGGCTACACGGCCTGGGACCCCACCAGCCCCGCCTTCATCAAGCGCCATAGCAACGGCGCCACCCTCTGCATCCCCACCATCTTCTGCTCCTACACGGGAGAAGTGCTGGACAAGAAGACTCCCCTGCTGCGCTCCACCCAGGCCCTGAAGAAAGCGGTGATGCGTCTCATGAAATGCTTTGGGCAGGAAGAGGAGCCCGTCCGGGTGACCTTGGGAGCGGAGCAGGAGTATTTCCTGGTGGACAAGAAGTTCTACCTCCAGCGGCCCGACCTTCTGCAGACGGGGCGCACCCTCTATGGGGCCCCGCCCGCCAAGCACCAGCAGCTGGAAGACCACTACTTCGGCAGCATTCCCTCCCGCATCCTGGCCTTCATGACCGATGTGGAGAACGAGCTGTGGAGCCTGGGCATTCCCGCCAAGACCCGCCACAACGAGGTGGCTCCCGCCCAGTTCGAGCTGGCTCCCATCTTCGAGGAGCTGAACCTGGCCGTAGACCACAACATGCTGATCATGGAAGTGCTGCGCCAGGTGGCCGACCGCCACGGCCTGGTCTGCCTGCTCCACGAGAAGCCCTTCGCCGGCATCAACGGCAGCGGAAAGCACAACAACTGGGCCATCTCCTACGGCAAGCGCAACCTGCTGGATCCCGGCAGCAACCCCCAGGAGAACGCCGTCTTCCTCACCGTCCTCACCTCCATCATCCACGCCCTGGACAGCCATAGCGACCTCCTCCGGGCGGCCACCGCCGGCCTGGGCAACGACCACCGTCTGGGGGCCAACGAGGCGCCTCCCGCCATCATCTCCACCTTCCTGGGCGAGCAGCTGGAGGCGGTGATCGACCAGCTGGTGGATGGAGCCTCCGCCGCCAAGAGCAAGAAAGCCGCCACCCTGCGCATCGGCGTGGACGCCCTGCCCACCCTGAAGCGTGACGCCACGGACCGGAACCGCACCAGCCCCTTCGCCTTCACCGGCAACAAGTTCGAGTTCCGTGCCCCCGGCTCCTCCCAGTCCTGCGCCGAGGTGAACATGGTGTTGAACACCATCGTGGCCGAGGCCATGGATCTGCTCAGCGACCAGTTGGAGAAGCTGCCCGCCGCCAAGTTCAACACCGGCCTCCAGGAGATTCTGAAGAAGGAGATCTCCGCCCATCGCCGGGTGATCTTCAACGGGGATGGCTACACCAAGGAGTGGCTGAAGGAAGCCGCCCGCCGGGGTCTGCCCAACCTGCCCTCCACTCTGGAGGCCATCCAGCCCCTGAAGGCCAAGGAAAACCAGACCCTCCTGGAAAAGTACGGCGTCCTCTCCAAGGTGGAGATGGATTCCCGCTACCAGGTCTTCCGGGAAGAATACGAGCGCCGGCTGGACATTGAGGGCAAGATTGCCCTGGAGATTGCCAAGAGCATCATCCGCCCCGTGGCGGTGAAGGAACTGGTGGCCCTGGGGGACGCCAAGGTCTGCGCCTCCGTGGAGAGCTTCCGCAAGGAGTTTGCCGCGGACGTGGACGCCCTCTCCAAGGACATCGCCGCCCTGGAGAAGGCCTTGGCCAAGGCCCAGGGCATCATTCCCGCCATGGATGCTCTCCGGAAGGATGTGGATGCTCTGGAGACCATTGTGGATGACAAGGTCTGGCCCATGCCCAAATATCGGGAAATGCTCTTCATCTGCTAGCGTTCCCTAGGGGAACCCGGCCTGCCAGCTCCCGTCCGCCCCCTTCCGGGGAGCCGGGCGGGAGCATCGCTAGAGTTGTGCCGAGTTCCCCCTTTTTCTGCCCTCCTCCCCCAGGGGCACACCCCTTCCCCCCCACTTTTTTCCTCCCCGGAGGTCCCCTTGTCCGACAGCATCAAGCATGAGTGCGGCGTAACCCTTCTGCGTCTGCGGAAACCACTTTCCCATTATGTGGAGAAATATGGCACTGCCGCCTATGGCTATGCCAAACTCTCCCTGCTGCTGGAAAAGCAGCACAACCGGGGACAGGACGGCGCCGGCATCGCCTGCGTCGGCCTGGATGTGCCCCCCGGACAACCCTTCTATCATCTGGAAAAAAGCTGCGCCTCCATGCCCCTGGCGGATCTGCTGGAGAAAATCTCCACCCGCATGGAGGAGGCCGGCCCCGAACCGCCCCCCGAACAGCTGCGTCCCCTGGGGCGCCCCTTCTGCGGGGAAGTCTATTTAGGCCATGTGCGCTACGGCACCTTCGGCACCCGCACCCTGGACGCCTGCCATCCTGTGGTCCGGGAAGAGTTCCACCGGGACAAGACCATGCTGCTGGCGGGGAACTTCAACCTCACCAACACCAGAAGCGTCTTCGCCAAGCTCACCCAGCAGGGCTATCATCCCCGGGGAAGCCAGGACTGCGAAGTGCTTCTGATCTCCCTCTCCCGGAGCATGGACGCCCATCCCGGGGATCTGGAGGCCGCCATCCGGGAAGCCGCCGCCCAATGGGACGGAGGATTCACCCTCTGCGGCATCCTGGGCAACGGGGACTCCTTCGCCTTCCGGGACGCCTCCGGCATCCGCCCCGCCTTCTACCATGTGGATCCCGAAGTGGTGGTGGTGGCCTCCGAGCGGGTGGCCATTCAGACCGCCTTCAACCTCCCCTTCCAGGATGTCCAGGAACTGCCCCCGGGGCACCTCCTCACCGTCTCCGCCGCCGGCGTGGTCTCCCTGAAGCCCTGCCTGCCTCCCCAGATCCACCGGAAATGCGTCTTCGAACGCATCTACTTCTCCCGGGGCAACGATGCGGAGATCCAGCAGGAGCGCCGGGCCCTGGGCAAGGCCGTGGTGCCCCAGGTCCTGGAGGCCGTGGACCACGATTTCGACCACACCGTCTTCTCCTATATCCCCAACACCGCCCAGATCAGCTTCCACGGCATGCTGGATGCCCTGGATGATTTCCGGGAGGGCCACAAGCTCCGCTTCGGCATGGTGGCCGTCAAGGACGCCAAGTTCCGCACCTTCATCAGCGATGCCGGAAAGCGGGACGAACTGTTCCCCCACGTCTACGATGTCTCCTACGGCCTGGTGCATCCGGAGGAGGACAACCTGGTGGTCATCGACGACTCCATTGTCCGGGGCAACACCATGCGCCGGGCCATCCTTCCCATCCTGGACCGCCTCCTGCCCCGGCGCATTGTGGTGGTCTCCTCCGCCCCCCAGATCCGGTATCCGGACTGCTACGGCATCGACATGGCTTCCTTCGGGGAGCTGGTGGCCTTCCAGGCCTGCATGGACCTGATCCGTCAGCGGGGCATGGACGAGCTGTTTCAGGAGGCGGTGCGTCTGGCCCAGGAGGATCTCTACCGGCCGGACTTCCGCATGAAGAACCGGGCCATGAAGCTGTATGAGCCCTTCACCGACCAGGAGATCACCCAGGCCATCTGCCGGCGGCTCTGTCCCGATAACCTGAAGGCGGAGCTGCGGGTGGTCTTCCTTTCCTGCCAGGATCTGCGGCGCTGCATTCCCGAACACACGGGGGACTGGTATTTCACAGGCGACTATCCCACCCCGGGAGGCAACCGGGTGGTGAACCAGGCGCTGGTGAACTACGCCAGACACCTCTCCACCCGCGCCTACTGAGCCCCCTCCTTCCCCTCTTCCCACGCCTTTCTCCATCATGTCCACGGAACCCCAGTCCTACCTTGCCCTGGCCGACGGCACCGTCTTCCCCGGCTTCTCCTGCGGCGCCCCCTGCGATCTTCCCGGGGAAGCCGTCTTCAACACCGGCATGACCGGATACCAGGAAATCCTCTCCGACCCCTCCTACTTCGGACAAATCGTGGCCCTCTCCACCGCCGAGGTGGGCAACTACGGATGCCATCCGGAAGACATGGAATCCCGAGGCTTCTTCCTGAGCGGGCTGGTGGTGCAGAACATGAATCCGCCCTCCTCCTGGCGCAGCCGAGAAAGCCTGTCGGACTGCCTGAAGCGGCTGGGAAAGCCCGCCCTCCAGGGAGTGGACACCCGGCGTCTGGTGCTCCATCTCCGGGAACACGGCACCCAGCGGGCCTGGCTCCACGCCGACGGCACCCCTCTCCCGGTGGCCGAAGCCGTCCAGCGGGCCCGGCAGTGGCCGGGGCTGGACGGGATAGACTGCGCCACAAAAGTGGCGGCGGAGGCCCCCTACACCTGGTGCGACCAGGGGGACCGCACGGTGGTGGTCATCGACTGCGGGGTGAAGTGGAACATTCTGCGTCATCTGGCCCAGGCGGGATGCCGGGTCCGGGTGCTTCCGGCGGGCTGCACCGCCCAGGAGGTCCTGGCCTGCCGTCCCGACGGGGTGCTTCTCTCCAACGGTCCCGGGGATCCGGACGGGGTGGAGGGGGTCATTCCCTGCGTCCAGGAGCTTTTGGGCAAGACACCCATCATGGGCATCTGCCTGGGGCACCAGATTCTGGGGCTCAGCTGCGGCGCCCGCACCGGCCGCCTTCCCTTTGGCCACCACGGCTGCAACCATCCCGTCCAGGAGGTGGCGACCGGCGCCGTGGAGATCACCTCCCAGAACCACAACTTCGCTTTGCTGCCGGAGAGCCTTCCCGAATGTCTGGAGATCACCCACTGGAATCTCAATGACCACACCGTGGAGGGCGTCCGCCACAAGACGTTGCCCGCTTTCTCCGTCCAATATCATCCCGAGGCGGCCCCCGGCCCCTGGGACGCCGACCACCTCTTCCGGCGCTTCCGGAAGATGATGGAGGCCTAACCCCCAAACCCCCGCCCAGGGACGGAGCCCCCTCCCGCCAGAATCTCTCTCCCCCTATGACCAAATTCATCTTCATCACCGGAGGCGTCGTCTCCGGACTGGGCAAGGGCATCACCGCCGCCAGCCTTGCCTACCTCCTGAAGGCCCGGGGATATACCGTGGCCATGCAGAAGTTCGATCCCTACCTCAATGTGGACCCCGGCACCATGTCCCCCTATCAGCATGGCGAGGTCTACGTCACCGACGACGGCACCGAGGCCGACCTGGACCTGGGACACTATGAGCGCTTTGCCGGCGTCACCTGCGACCGTCACAGCAACTACACCAGCGGAAAGATCTACAGCAGTGTCATCGCCCGGGAGCGGGAAGGGAAGTATCTGGGGGCCACGGTCCAGATGATTCCCCACATCACCAACGAGATCAAGGAAGCCATCCGCAGCGCCGACAAGGAGGGGGTGGACATTGTGATGACGGAGATTGGAGGCACGGCGGGAGACATTGAATCCCTCCCCTTCCTGGAGGCCGTGCGCCAGTTTCAGAACGAGGTGGGGCGACGAAACGCCATCGTCCTCCATCTCACCCTGGTGCCCTTCATCCACGCCGCCGGCGAGCTGAAGACCAAGCCCAGCCAGCAATCCGTCAGCATCCTCCACAACATCGGCATCTTCCCGGATGTCCTGGTGTGCCGCACCGAAGTCCCCATGGCCGAGGAACACCGCCGGAAGCTGGCCCTCTTCTGCAACGTGCCCCAGGAGCTGGTCATCGAGGAGGAGGATGTGAAGCACTCCATCTACGAAGTGCCCCAGGAGCTGGCGGAACGGAAGCTGGATGAAAAGGTCCTCCAGCTCCTGGAGCTCCCCGTGGCGGAATCCCGGATGGACGACTGGAACGACCTGCTGGACCGGGTGCTCCACCCCACCCGCTCCTGCCGCATCGCCCTGGTGGGGAAATACGCCGGCTTGCGGGATGCCTACAAGAGCATCTTCGAGTCTCTCTCCCACTCCGGCATCGCCCTGCGTTCCCGGGTGGAATGCGAGATGATTGAATCCGAGGAGCTGGAGAAATCCCCGGAGCGGCTGGAGGAATTTGACGGAGTGATTGTCCCCGGCGGCTTTGGGGCCCGGGGGGTGGAGGGGAAGGTGGCCGCCCTGACCTACGTCCGGAAGCGGGGCATTCCCTGCCTGGGGATTTGTCTGGGCATGCAGTGCATGGTCATCGAATACGCCAGGAATGTGCTGGGGCTACCCAAGGCCAACTCCACGGAGTTCGACCCGGAGACCCCGGATCCCGTCATTGACTTGATGGAGAGCCAGCGAGGAGTGCGCCAGAAGGGGGGCACCATGCGGCTGGGAGCCTATCCCTGCCGTCTCCAGCCCGGCACTCTGTCGGCCCAGCTTTACGGATGCCAGGAGATCCAGGAGCGTCACCGCCACCGCTTCGAGTTCGGCAATGCCTACCGGGAAGCCCTGTCCAAGGCCGGCATGGCCATCGCCGGCACCAGCCCCGACGGCACCCTGGTGGAAATGGTGGAACTCAAGGGGCACCCCTTCTACGTGGGATGCCAGTTCCATCCCGAGTTCCTCTCCCGGCCCTTCCATTCCCATCCCCTCTTCACCGGCCTAGTCCAGGCCGCCCTCCAGAGAAAGGAGACCTCTTCCCATGCCCAGACGCACTGACATCCACAAAATCATGCTCCTGGGGGCCGGCCCCGTGGTCATCGGCCAGGGGTGCGAATTCGACTATTCCGGCGTGCAGGCCTGCAAGGTCCTGAAGCAGGAGGGCTATGAGCTGGTGCTGCTGAACAGCAACCCCGCCACCGTCATGACGGATCCGGAGTTCGCGGACCGCACCTATCTGGAACCCATGACCCCGGAATATCTCCGGGAGATCATCCGGCGGGAACGGCCCGACGCCCTGCTGCCCACTCTGGGAGGGCAGACCGCCCTCAACCTGGCCATGGAGGCCTGGAAGAGCGGCGTCCTCCAGCACTATCATGTGGAGCTCATCGGTGCCGATGCCGAGGCCATCACCCGGGCCGAGGACCGGAACGCCTTCAAGGACGCCATGGACGCCATCGGCATCCGCAGCGCCCGCTCCGGCTCCGCCCACAGCATGGAGGAGGCCAGCCTCATCGCCCAGATGATCGGGAAGTGGCCCCTGGTGGTGCGTCCGGGCTTCACCCTGGGCGGCACCGGCGGCGGCATCGCCCGGGATCCCCAGGAGTTCCGCACCATTGTGGAGCGGGGACTGGACGCCAGCTTGAACCACGAGGTCCTCATCGAGGAATCCCTCCTAGGCTGGAAGGAATACGAGATGGAGGTCATGTGCGACCGCAAGGGCACCTCCGTCATCGTCTGCTCCATCGAGAACGTGGATCCCATGGGGGTTCACACCGGGGACTCCATCACCGTGGCCCCCGCCATGACCCTCACCGACCGGGAGTATCAGGCCATGCGCCAGGATTCCCTCCGGGTGCTTCGGGCCATCGGCATCCAGACCGGCGGCTCCAACGTCCAATGGGCCGTGAATCCCCAGACCGGAGAACGGCTCATCATCGAAATGAACCCCCGGGTCTCCCGCTCCTCCGCCCTGGCCTCCAAGGCCACCGGATTCCCCATCGCCAAAATCGCCGCCCTCCTGGCCGTGGGATACACCCTGGACGAATTGCGGAACGACATCACCCGCACCACCCCCGCCTGCTTCGAGCCGGCTCTGGACTATGTGGTGGTGAAAATGCCTCGCTTCACCTTCGAGAAGTTCCCCGCCGCCAACTCCACCCTGGGCACCCAGATGAAGGCCGTGGGCGAGGCCATGGCCATCGGACGCAATTTCAACCAGGCCTTCCAAAAGGCCATCCGCTCCTTGGAGACAGGACACTGGGGCTTTGGACTGGAGGAAAAACTCCATCCCTTCCAGGAGATGGACGACGCCACCCTGGAGAAAGAGTTGATCCGCCCCCACGCGGACCGGGTCTACGTGCTCCACGCCGCCCTGAAGCGGGGCTGGTCCCTGGAACGCCTCCACCAACTCACCGCCATCGATCTCTTCTATCTCCGAAAGCTGGCGGAGCTGGCGGCCTTCGAGGACACGATCCAGGACACGGAGGAATCCCTCCGGAAGTCCAAGGAGCTGGGATACTCCGACCGACAGCTGGCCTACGCCCTCCATTGCTCCGAAAGCCAGGTGCGTCAACGCCGGAACGCCCTGGGCATCCGACCCGTCTACGGCACGGTGGACACCTGCGCCGGCGAATTCCGGGCCACCACTCCCTATTACTACTCCACCTACGGAGAGGCAGACGAACCCGTGCGCCCCACCTCCGCCAAAGGCAAGATCATGATTCTGGGAGGCGGCCCCAACCGCATCGGACAGGGCATCGAATTCGACTGCTGCTGCGTCCACGCCGTCTTCGCCCTCCAGGAAGCCGGGTACGAAACCGTCATGGTCAACTCCAACCCGGAAACGGTCTCCACCGACTATGATACCGCCAACCGACTCTACTTCGACCCCCTCACCTTGGAGGATGTCCTCGCCATCTATGAGCGGGAACAGTGCGATGGCGTCATCGTTCAATTGGGCGGCCAGACGCCCCTGAACCTGGCCACCGCATTGAAGAACGCGGGAGTCCGGATCCTGGGCACCCCGCCGGAGGACATTGACGCGGCGGACGACCGGGGCATCTTCAAGGGGATTGCCGCCGCAACCGGGGCCCGCCAGCCCCCCAGCGGCATGGCGAAGGACGGGGAGGAAGCCTGTCGGGTGGCGGCCGCCATCGGCTACCCCGTCCTGGTGCGCCCCTCCTTCGTGCTGGGCGGGCGCGCCATGGCCATTGTCTTCCAGGAGAGCGATTTGCGGAAATACATGAAGGAAGCCGCCAGCGTCTCCGAGGGCCATCCCATCCTCATTGACAAGTTCCTCAATGACGCCCAGGAGCTGGATGTGGACTGCCTCTCGGACGGCATCCACACCGTGGTGGGGGCCATCATGGAACACGTGGAGCAGGCCGGCATCCATTCCGGCGACTCCGCCTGCTCCATTCCCCCCCGGGATCTGTCCCCCCAGGTGCTGGAGGAGATCCGCACGCTGGCCCGGAAGTTGGCCAAGGCCCTCCATGTGGTGGGTCTCATGAACATCCAGTTTGCCGTCCAGCACGGACAGGTCTACGTCATCGAGGTCAATCCCCGGGCGTCCCGGACGGTCCCCTTCGCCAGCAAGGCCACCGGCGCCCCCCTGGCCAAATACGCCGCCCGCTGCATGGCGGGGGAGACCCTGGAGCAGCTGGGCTTCCTCCAGGAACCCCGCATCCACTACACTGCCTTCAAGGAAGCCGTCTTCCCCTTCCCCAAATTCCCCGGGGTGGATGTCACCCTCTCCCCGGAGATGAAATCCACGGGAGAGGTCATGGGGATGGACATCGATGCCTCCAGCGCCTACCTGAAATCCCAGGATGCCGCCGGCAACCAGATTCCCCGTCAGGGCGGAGTCTTCCTCTCCATCCGCAACGCCGACAAGGAGGCCGCCCTGCCCTGGCTCCAGAAACTGGCCGCCCACGACTTCCATTTCTATGCCACCGCCGGCACCGGAGCCCTCCTCTACCAGCACGGCATCCCCTGCCAGGCCGTCTTCCGGCTCTCCGAAGGACGACCCAACCTCAAGGACCTCATCCTGGAACATAAAATCGGATGGATCGTCAATATCCCCGATATGAATGACGACGGCGCCACCATGCGCTCCTATGCCATCCAGTTCGGACTGCCCATCACCACCACCACCGCCGCCCTCCAAATGGCCGCAGAAGGGGTGGACGGCATCGCCCTGGAGGCAGGACGGGTGGACGTCTGCTCCCTTCAGGAATATCACAAGAAAGGATAATCCCCGTTCTTCCGTCTCCCCCCCCCGGAAAAAGGATTCTGGGAGGCGGGAGAACGGCAAGACACCCCGCCCCCCTGAATTCCGTGGGGAGCGGGATATGGCCTATTCTGTGAAAAGGGAGCCCTGGACTAAAGAAGGAGAACCAGGGATCCCGCCAGCACCAGAAGCCCTCCAAGAACGGTCTGCCAGGTAAGGGATTCCCCCAGAAGAAGAGCGGCCAGGAGAATCGTCATGGGCACGCTCAGTTTATCCACGGGGGCCACCTTGGAAGCCTGTTCCAGCTTCAGGGCATGGAAATAGAAGAGCCAGGAGAGTCCCGTGGCCACCCCGGAAAGCACCATGAAGAGCCAGGTGCGCCCCGACCACTGGCGAAGCTGCCCCGATACCCCAGTGCATAGCACCAGCCCCCAGGCGAAAAAAAGAATCACCGACACCCGGACGGCCGTGGCCAAGTTGGAGTTCACCTCCTTCACTCCCAACTTGCCAAAGATGGCAGTGAGGGCGGCAAAGAAGGCGGAAAGAAGAGCGCAAAGTTTCCAGTTCATGCTAAAAGACGAGAGACTTCTCTAAATTACTCCCTCCCCAAACGGCATCCAACCCCTGGGAAAGGGGACCTCGGAACATGGTCAAATCCCACAATGTAGCTTCCCCCTCCCCGCCGTCTCCCTCCTGCCCCGCGATTCCCGACAACAGGGAAAAGCGGGAAATCCAGATCCCCCCAGAGAATCTGGCGACGAAACTTGCGCCTCCGCTTCCCCTCCCGTCGCAACTGGACTCCCCCTGCCGGGGTTCATGAGGATTGCCCCCCGAAGCCCCCCCCCCCGCCGCCGCCGCCCACGCCCTGGGCAGGGAAAAGGAACTCCGCCGCTTTCTGGCGGACCCCAGGCCCAACATCGACAACAATCCCTGCGAGAACGTCATCCGGCCCTTCTGCATCGGACGGAAGAACTGGCTTTTCGTGGGCTCAGTGGACTTGCCTCCTGCCCCATCTGGGGAAGAAGGACCAGGAGAAGACATAGAACATAGAGAAAGGCCCCATTCAGGAACAGAAAGAAGGCCCCGAGGCATCCCCCATGGATGCCCAGGGGCCTTCTCTTTTTCCACACAGAAAAGAAAAACCTCAAAATCTGCGGGGTCAAGAAGCCACTAGTCTGATTGAACGCTTACGTGCATCAGGCACGGCGGCCCAATCGGACGGGGAAGGCCGCCGTCACTTGATGGCCTGGGCGCCGCAGCCCTGGATGGCGCCGAACAGCTTGATGGCGCTGTCGAACGGATAGGGGTTGGCCCACATGGTGACCGTGGAGGTGATTTTGCCCTGCTTGTTGAGGCCGAGGGCGGCGCGGAAGTTGTTGATGGGCGAGTCCTCGTCGTAGTCGGTCTGCTCGGTGTAGGTGGCGGCGAGGAAGGCGTTGACGAAGTCCATGTCGAGGATGTCCTTGAAGGCGGCGGGCTCATTGAGGCTGACATTGCCCTCGACGCTCTCCATGCCCTCGGCGTCGGCGATGTCCTCGAAGCCGTCCTCATCGACGCGGAGGAACTGGACGCTGGGGCTGACGGTGCGGGTGACATCGCCCTTCTTGTTGAGGAAGAAGATGTTGTTGTCAACGGAAACCTTCTTGGTCTTGTCACTGCCCTTGGAGTTGTCCCAGCCGGCCATGCAGTTGAGTCCGAGGATGTTGTGGTGGATGTTGGAGATGGTGTTGGAGTTGGAGCGCACACCATAGCCCATGTCCTGGTAGTCCGAGGTGCGCGTCCAGGTGAAAAGGACGGTGTTGTAGGCGAACTCATAGTCCAGCGCAAGCGGCTTGGGGCTACCGCAGCGGACATCGGCGGAGATGATCCGGCAGCCGACGAAGACGTTGTTGAGGATGCGGACCTTGCCCATGCCGTGCTGAACATTCAGCGCGATGTTGCTGCTGTTGAGGAACAGGCAGTTCTGGATGGTCAACTCACCATCCGTGTTCGCCTTGATCATGTAGCTGTTGATGGTGATGAGTGGCTTGGTTCCCTTGGCCGGGCCGAGCGTCAGCATGCCGTCCTTGAAGCCCTCGGGCTTGCCCTTGAGGCCATGGTAGCTGTTGGAGTCGGTGTGGTCGAAGATGAAGC
>JAEDNW010000066.1:0-13314 GCA_016302315.1 Lentisphaeria bacterium | reverse complement strand
CAGGGGTAAGGAAGCCATGCTGTCCATGGTTATATCTATTTCCTAGAGTTTCGGTGGGATCCCCGCTCCCCCATCCCGCCATCCCCTGTAGGATAAATCCTTCTAAAAGTACCGACGTTCCCTGGGCCGCTAACGCTCGAAAGTCTCAAAAACGCTCGCCCATTGTAGACCATTTTCGGAGCATCCTGTGCCCCCGGGGGGTGCCGCTGCCGGGGGTTCCCGCTACGCTCCACCGCCCCCGGGGGTTCCCGCTACGCTCCACCCCCGTCTATCGATCCTGCCACCCCTCCGGGGTTCTGGGTGGATGGTGATAGCGCCAAATCCGGGGGACACCCCCGTGCCCCCGCCTGGATACATTCTAGCCCCCGGGGGTTCCCGCTAACGCTTCACCCCCGTTTATCGATCCTGTCACCCCGACAAGCGGGGTTCACTTGGGCGGCTGGGGCGGAGCAATGGGGGAAACGGGAGGGGGGCTGGAAAAATCTCACGGACGGGAGTATATTAAGCAGTTTTCCACACCAGCCCGCCAGGCCTGAAGCCAGGCAGACAGAAGGGGATTTCCCTTTCTGTGTGACGGGGGAGGGGGATATCCTTTCCCTGGGGGTGAGGCGAAGTGCCGGGACGGTAGCTCAGTCGGTAGAGCATTGCACTTTTAATGCAGTGGTCACGGGTTCGAATCCCGTCCGTCCCACCATTTTCCGTTTCTTTTCCATATCATTACCATTCATAGAACGAGAGGAAGACATCATGGGAGCAATCTGCGAGATCTGCGGCAAGCACAAGACCAGCGGCGGTCACATCACCCGGCGCGGTCTGGCCAAGAAGAAGGGCGGTATCGGTATGCACGTGGTGAAGAACACCAAGCGTGAGTTCAAGCCCAACCTGAAGAGCGTGCGCGCCCTGGTCAACGGCGGCGTGAAGCGCATCACCGTCTGCACCGCCTGCATCCGCGCCGGCAAGGTGGAGAAGCCCTAGGTTCTCCTGGGGAATTTCCCCTGCGCCTTCTCTGATTCAAGGGCCATCGGACCCTGCAGCATTCCGGTCAAGACGGCCACGCCTCCGCGGGGCCGTCTTTTTGTTTCTCTCCCCACCCCCTTTCCCTTTCTCTCCCCCATGTCTGGAACCCGTCCTGCCCGCAAGGTGAACCAGCTCCCCTTTGGACGTCCCTGGATTGCCCCCTCTCTGCTGGCCGCCCGCTATGACACCCTGGCCACGGAGGTGGCCGCCGTGGAGAAGGGGGGGGCGGAGGCCCTGCATCTGGACATCATGGACGGGCATTTCGTCCCCAACCTCTCCTTCGGGGCGGATCTGGTGAAGGCCCTGCGTCCCCTCTCGGAGATGCTCTTCGATGTCCACCTGATGATTTCCGATCCCCTGACCTACGCGCCCCGTTTCCAGGCGGCGGGGGCGGACCACATCACCTTCCATGTGGAGGCGGTCTCCCAGCCCTCCCAGGTCATCCAGGCCATCCACGAGATGGGATGCACGGCGGGCATCTCCCTGCGTCCCGGCACGCCTGCCTCGGCCATTCTCCCCTATCTGGAGGAAGTGGAGATGGTGCTGGTGATGACGGTGGAGCCGGGCTTTGGCGGGCAGTCCTTCCGGGAGGATCAGCTGCCCAAGATCCGGGAGTTCCGGAAGGCCATCGACGCCCTGGGCAAACCCATCCGCCTGGAGGTGGACGGCGGCGTGGGGGCGGCCACGGCGGCCCTGTGCCGGGAGGCCGGGGCGGATGTCCTGGTGGCCGGCTCCAGCGTCTTCCGCTGTCCGGACGGGGACTATCGCCGTGCCATCGAGGCCCTGCGCTGAGGCCCATCCCGGGGACACTCCCTCCCCTCCCTCTCTTCCCCTTTTTCTCTGATCCCATCTAGGACCCAACCATCCTAGGAACCATCCCCCCAAAAGCATCATGTTCATTTCCCACTTCAACCGCTACTTTGAAAAGCATGCGAAGCTGACCTACTTCGTCCTGCTGATTGTCATCATCGCCACCTTCGTCATCTTCGTGACCCCGGGCAGCATGGGCGGCGGTCAGGAGCGCCTGAAGGATTTCGGCGAGATGTACGGGAAGACCCTGGGCGTGGAGAAAGTGCGGAAGGAGATGGCCAAGACCACCCTCAGCCTGTGGTTCCAGAATCCCCAGTTCTTCGGGGAAACCTTCTCCAGCCAGGGGGAGGCCCTCTTCCAGGAGACCCTCAACCGCATGCGCCTTCTCCACTATGGAAAGGAGAAGGGGCTGGACAAGGGAATCGGGGATGCCGATCTTCAGGCCCGCATCCAGAAGATTTCCATGGTCCAGGATGAGAATGGGAAGTTTGTGAAGGAGCAGTTTGAGGCCCTGCTGAAGACCGCCGGCACCGTTCTGGGGCTCATCCCCGTGGAGTTCGACCAGGTGGTGCGGGAGGAAATTGTGCTGGAGCGTGTCATGGAGCAGGTCCGTGGCGAGGTGACGGTGACCGGCGAGGAGCTGGATGCCCAGTTGGCCCAATACACTCTCCAATGCGCCACGGTGGCGGTTCAGCCCCAGGATGCCCAGCCCACGGAGGAGGAACTCCAGAAGTACTTCCAGGAGCGCCGGGGCGAGATTCGCCTGCCCGATTCCCGGAATGCCCTGGTGGCGGTGCTTCGCTATGACCGGATGGGCCAGGAGATGGGCGAGCAGGCCCAGCCCACGGAGGAGGAGATTGCCCAGCGTTACGAGACCAACAAGAACACGGTGTATCAGGGCAAGGAGCTTTCCGAGGTCAAGGAGGAGATTCGCCAGGCGCTGACCCAGGAGCGGGTGCGTTCCCGGGCCCGGACGCAGGCGCTGGAGCTCTATCGGGAGTTCCAGGTGCCGGTCCAGGACGAGAAGATCCAGGACCGGGTGGAGAGATTCCGCGCCCAGGCGGAGCGTCAGGGCGCCGTGGTGATGCCCACGGGAGTGGTCTCCCTGGGGAATGCCATCCAGGGCCTGGGCAATCAGCCCCGCCTGGCGGACGCCATCCGCAATGTGGGCGAGCCCGGCGGCGTCACCGCCATGATTCCCACGGATGTCTTTGTGGCGGTGGCCATGGTGGTGGATCAGCAGCCCACCCAGATGCCTGAGGCCCTGCCTGCCCTGGAAGGGACGGAGCAGGATGCCCTGCGCCGGGTGGTGGCCGCCGCCATCCTCCGGGAGCGTGCCCTGGCCTTCTTCCAGGACAAGGTGAAGGGACCCTACGATGCCTTCATGGCCTGCCAGGAGGAGCTGGAGAAGAACCAGTCTCTCAGCCAGGCCCAGAAGCAGCAGACCCTGTCTGCTGCGGCGGAGACGGTGGATTTCGCCCTGACCCAGCGTTTCTACGTGCCCGAGATGCGCAGCTTCGCCCAGGTCACCTTCCCCCCCGTCGCCTACGCCGGTGCCGTGGCCGAGCCTGAGCAGGCCGCCGTGGAGGCCGCCTTCCAGGCCCGTGCCGCCGAATTCGAGGGCAAGACCCTGGAGGATGTCCGGGAACGCCTTGGGGAAGATCTGCGGGCCCAGGAGGCCCGGAAGCTGGCGGAAGCCGCCGCCCAGGCCTTTGCCGCCGCCCTCTCCGATGCCTGGTGGAAAGCCCAGGAGAAGCAGGGAGAGGGGGAGGCCAAGTGCGATGTGGCGGCCCTGATGCAGGAGATGGCGGAGAAGATTCCCGAGGCCAAGTTCCAGGTGGTGGAGAAGCTGGATCCCCGCACCCAGTATGACGCCGCCAATAGCGAACTGGTGGCCGCCCTCTACCGGACGGGCATGGCCAACCCCATCTCCCATGCGGTCTTCGGACTGGATGACTGCTATGTCCTGGGGCTGCTGGCGGTGGAGGCTGCCCATCTCTCCGATCCCGCCAGCGACACCGAGGCCTACGGCATGCTGGAGCAGAGCTACCTGGAGGTGAAGCGGATGGAAGCGGCCCTGGCCCGGGCCAACGAGGAGAAGGTCCGCCTGGAGAAGGCTCTGGCGGAAAACGGGGGCGATCTGGCCCAGGCCGCCGGAGAGCTGGCCTTTGCGGCGCTGCCCAGCTTCAGCCTCAACGACATTGCCAACCGGACGGCGGTGATCACCTCCGTGGAACAGTCCAAGCACATCTCCCTGCAGGCCTGTGTGGCGGAGCTGGAGAAGGTGACCAAACCTGGTGTCCTGCTGGCCCCCTGCCGGGCGGAGCAGACCTTCTCCCTGGGCCAGGGCTTCCAGAGCGTGGTGATCCCCGTGGGCTATCAGCTGCTCTACGTGGCCGACCGGGCGGTGCCTGCCCAGGACGACAGCCAGCAGGAGGAGCGGACCAAGCTGCAGGAACGTCTTCTGGCGGAGAAGCAGAGCCGCCATGTCGTGGAGTTCCTCCAGAAGCTGGAGGCGGACTCCCAGACCATGCTTCGTCCCAATACTCCCTACACCGAGCGAATCGGGGAGTAGTCTTCCTGCCTTCCCTCCCTGTTTCCTGAGGCTTTCCGGCGGCAGGGGGGGAGGGATTCCGGGCCGTTCCGGTCCTCCGTCCCAGGGGGCGGAGCGGTTCCGTCTGTGATCCGGGGGGATAACAAAATCATACCAGGGCCTTCATTGGGGAGTTTCCCCGAAGGGAGGCCCTGGGCGTTTTTTCCCTGCGTGGAAGGAGCGGAAAAACCATGCGTCGCATTCTTGGCCTATCCTTGATATTTCTGGGGGTTCTTCTCCTTTGGATGCTGGGAGAAAGGGCGCTGCGCCCAAGGGGGGAGGCCTCCGTCTCGACGGGGATGTCCTCTGCGCCGGCGCTGATTCCTCCTCCGGTGGAGATCTTGACGCCGGCGGCGGGAACGTGGATGGTGGATCGGGAGGACCTTGCCCCCCAGGCTCCGGCGGCAGAGGGGCTGCCCCAGCGGGGCCCCTTCCGTATTCTCTCCTGCACCCCCTCCCAGTGCGTCCTGGAATTCTCTCTCCCCGCCTATGCTCTGGTGGAGGAGACGGACGAGGAGGGCCGGGTGTGGAGCGTCCTTCAGGTGGAGGGGACTCCTCTCCGGAATGCCCTGGGGCAGCCCCGGATTCCCTGGTTCTCCCTGCAGTATGGCACCCTTCCCGGGGCGGAGGTCACGGTGGAGTGGCGGGCAGACGCGGTGGAGGAGCGGGCGGCTCCCTGGCCCCGGCCGGGAACGGGTCCCCGGCTGGCTTCGGAACCCCGGATGTCTTCCCTGGCTTCCCGGGAGATTCCGGCGGAGTATGGGAGCGTCACCGGAAACGGGCTTCCTCCGGCGGCCTGGCTCTCCTCGGACTACCAGATCCGGGGGATCCAGGGAAGCGGCGTCAGCCTGACGCCCTGCCAGTATGATTTCCAGCAGGGAGTCTACCGCATCGCCACCCGGGGAACCCTGGTGCTCCGCTCCACGGCCGCAGAATCTCCCCAGGCGGATGCCCAGCAGGATTTCGCCACCCTCCAGAGGCGCCTCTTTGTGAACGGGACAACCTTTGCCGCCGCCGAAACCGCCCCTGTGGGCACCCTGGGAGTGGTGATCCCCTCCGACTGGAAGGAGTCCGAGGCCCTGCAGCAGTATCTCCAGTGGCGACGCTCCCTGGGCTGGACCGTGCTGGAGGCCTCCTATCCCCAGGAAACGGGAGAAGGACGGGATGCCGTCCTTCAACAGGCTCGCACCTGGTATGAGCAGGAAGGAGCAACCCATCTCCTCCTTCTGGGAGACCTGCGGCAAATCCCCCCCTACCAATTCTCCTCCGCCGACTCCTATCCCCTCACGCCTCCTTATCGGGAAATCTGCACCGATGTCCCCTATGCCCTCCTGGCGGGAGAGGGGGATTTGGCCTATCCGGACCTTTTCCTGGGACGCCTCCCCGTGGGGGATCTGAACTCCCTGGAGGCTTATTTGACGGGGCTGGTGCGCTACGAACAGGGGGCGGAAGCGCAGGATGCCTGGACGCGCCGGGGAATCTATCTTGGGTCGGCGGATACGGCGATCTGCTGGCCCTATCAGGGGCAAAGCGACTGGGAGAATGTGTCCCGCCAGAAAAGTCGGATGGAAGAGAAAGGGATTTTGAATGCCTCCGCTTGTTTTTCCGATCCCTCCCTCCAGGAGAATCTCCTCTGCCCGGAGGAAGTGGCGGCGGCCTTGAACCAGGGGGCCTCCCTGCTTCTCTATCTAGGCCATGGACACTGTCTGTCTTTCAAAACCACAAACTTCCACTCCCTCGTCGCCAAGACTCTGTCCCCTTCCGGACGTGCCGCCTTCTGGATGACGCCGGTCTGCGATGCGGGGCGCCTGGATCACGCCATGGCCGAGGGAGGAGACGAATGCTCCGATTCCTACTCCCCCCTGGGACAGGCCCTCTTCCAGAATGTGGCCGGAGACTTTGCCGCCCTGGGCGCGGTGATGGGCAGCGCCACCACCTTCTGGGATCCCACCATTGTTCAGCTGGATTCCTTTGGGGAGTCCGTGGCGGAAAGCCGCGGGCCCTATCGTCTGGCCACCACTGGGGCCTATGCGGCCCGGGGCATGGTGGAGTCCTTGGCCTTTTGCGAGAACTACCGTGCCGCCTACCAGGAGGCCAAGCAAGAAGGAACCACCATGGCCAACGGCGGATATACGGCGAAAGATGCCATCTATCATGCTTGGAGCATTGCTTTCCTGGGAGACCCCTCCGCTCTCCTGCGAGTGGGCCGGCAAAGCCCTCTGGAGGTGGCCTGCCAGTGGCGGGAAGGACAGCTCCATTGCCAGGTCCTGGGCCTTCTGGGAGAGGATGGGGAGAAGCAGCCGGTTTCCCAGGCCATCGTGGTCTTTGCCCGGAATGGGGAGGAATGCGCCGGCCGGACAGATGCGGAAGGGCAGGTGGTCCTGACCCCCGAGTCCCAGGAGGCGGCGCTCTGGGGTGAACTCCGGGTGCTGGATGCCTCCGCTCCTCTCCAGAATTACCGCGTCCCTCTGGCGGATGGCAATGGGGACGGGGTGGTCACCAACCAGGAGATGTTCCAGTGGCTTTCCCTGTGGCAGAAGGAGTATTCCGGCGCGGAGGAGTCCCAGGAGGCGCTGGCCTTGCGGGCGGCCGCCGTGTCCCAGTGGCAGGAGGTCGTGCCTTCCCGGGAAGTGTCCGATGTCCAGGAGCCGGTGGCCGGCGAGGTTCCTGCCGCCCGCCTGGCAAAGGTGACGCTGCCTCTTACCGCCTCTGCCCTGGAGACGGCGGCGGGGGCGGGGCTCCCCCTCCTTTCCCGCAGCGAGGATTCCTTTACGGTGCGGGCCAACGAGGAAGAGCAGTCCTGGCTTAGCGCACAGAATCTTTCGCCCTTGGCGGTCTCTTCCTTCCCCCAGGTAGCCCCGGCCCGCAGCGGGAAGGCGCTGCGGGAGCGCATGGAGGAGATGAGCCGTCGTGGCTGGCCCTTCTTCCGGCTCTCCCGTCTGGGGACAACCGCCTCCGGCGAGCCTCTGGTGGCGCTGCGGGTCTCCTTCCAGGAGGATACCCCGAAGGAAGTTCTTCCCCAGGTGATGCTGTGCGCTGGACTCTCCGGAGACGAGGCGGCTTCCGTGGAGACGCTGATGGCCTTCCTGGAGGCGGCCTGGCAGGCCCGGACCGGCCAGGGCGATGTGACCCTGCGGGAGATCCTGGAACGCTGCGTCCTCTGGATGGCGCCTCTGGGAAATCCCGAAGGATACGGGACGGGAACCCCCCAGAATGGCCAGGGAGTGGAGCTGGACTGGGGATATCCGGCAAATGCCGGCACCCTGGCCCAGGGGACGCCTCTGGGCTGGGAGACGCTGTGGTCCCATCCCACCTGCCAGGGGCCCCAGGCTCTGTCTCCCCAGCCGGAACAGCTGGCCCTGGCCCGTTGGGTGACTCTGCGGCATCCTTCTGCATTAGTGGTTCTGCGCCAGGGAGATGTTGCGCTCTCCTGCGGAAAGGGAACCGCCTTGGCTCTGGGAGAGGCCTGGGCCCAGGAGACCGGACTGCCCACGCCTGTCACCTTCACCCAGCGCTATCCCTCCGCCGGACGATTCCCCCAGTGGGTGGAGGAATATCTGGAAATCCCCTCCCTGGAACTCTCCCTGGATGACGCAGGCCGGCAGCAGGCCACCTCTCTTTTCCAGTCTCTGCTGGCGGTGATCCTGGAGGGGCAGGGGGGCACGGTGCGGGATCAGGAGACCCAGGCGCCCATTCCCTATGCCCGGGTCTTCCGCCAGGAGGATGGGCTTTCCGTTTCCACGGATCATCAGGGGAGGTATTTCCTGCCTCTGCCGTCGGAGTCCCTGGGGTTCCAGGCGGAGGGATGGGAAGAGGGAGCCTCTCCCGCCCTGACCCCTGCCACGGCGCCCCTGCTGCTGTCCTTGCCGGAACACATCCGTTTCCTGCCGGGAGTCCCCGGATCCCAGCGCTTCCTGGGGCGGCACATTCCCGCCAACTCCCTGGCCCGGCTTTCCCTGGAGAGCGAGGGGGCCTGGGAGGTGCCGGAGGATTCCGGGGCAGTCTGCCGCCGGGGAGATGGCTTCCTGGATCTTCTGTGGCTGGAGGCCCCCTCCGGGAGTGTCTCCCTGGCGCTGGAGGTCACCCCGTCCTCGGAGGCTCCGGGGGAGATCGCCCTGGCGGCCACCTTGTTCACCCAGGAGAAGGGCCAGGAAACCCGGCGCCGGGTTCTCCTGGCGCCTGTGGAGGAGTCCTTCACCCTCTCTTGGCAGGCGGGCTGGAATCTCCTCTCTGTGCCCATGGAGGGCATTCGCCCGGAAGATCTGCCGGCGGATGGCTGGTTCTGCTGGCGGGAGGGCGGCTTCCTCCCCTTCCAGGACCGTCTCCTGACCCCGGGAGAGGGCTACTTCGCCCACTTTGCCGCCCCAGGCACCAAGACCCTGACGGGGGCCTGGACGGACCAGGGGGAACGTTCCCTGGAGGCCGGCTGGCATCTGCTGGGGCCTCTGTCCTCCCATTTCCCCCAGGAAGACTCCCCGGTCTACACCATGGGGAAGGAGGGCTGGATCCCCGTTGCGCCGGAGTCCCGGGCATTGAAGCCGGGGGAAGTCCACATGCGCCTTCTGCCCAAGGACGGTCTGGTGACCCCGTAGAGAAATGAGTGTGCGGGGGAAGCGCCTGGCGTTTCCCCGGAGAATCAGCATCAAGACCATGAAGATCATTGTTGGCATGAGCGGCGGCGTGGATTCCTCCACGGTGGCCGTGCTTCTGCACCGCCAGGGACATCAGGTGACGGGGGTGTCCATGGCCCTGTGGAAGGAGGGCTCCCCCTATCGGGGCGGAGAGAAGGAAAGCTGCTTCGGCCCCGGGGAGGAGAAATCCCAGGCGGCGGCCCGGGCAGTCTGCGAAAAGCTGGGCATCCCCTTCCTGGTCTTCGACTGCTCGGCGGAATACGAAAAGGAAGTCATTGCCTACTTCCGCAGGGAGTATCTGGCGGGACGCACCCCCAATCCCTGCGTCCAGTGCAACGGCCGGGTGAAATTCGGCATGCTGCCCCGGCTGGCCCGGGAGGCAGGCCTGGATTTCGACGCCTTCGCCACGGGACACTATGCCCGGGTGGAAGAGGGGGAGGACGGCCGGATGCGCCTCCTCCGGGCCACGTGCCTGCCCAAGGACCAATCTTACTTCCTCTGCCGACTTACCCAGGAGCAGCTGCGCCATCAGCTCTTTCCCCTGGGGGGACTCTCCAAAGAAGAGGTGAGGAATCTGGCCCGGGAGGCGGGCCTGGAGGTGGCGGAAAAGCAGGACAGCCAGGATTTCTATAGTGGAGACGCCAATGAACTCATTGGGGAGGAGGATCGCCCCGGAGAGATTGTGGAGGCGGGAACCGGAAAGGTGCTGGGACGTCATACCGGATACTGGAAATACACCATCGGCCAGAGGAAGGGGCTGGGGGTGGCTTCCACCCGGCCGCTCTACGTGACCGCCATCGATCCCTGCCGAAACCGGGTGGTGCTGGGGGGCCAGGAGCTGGTGCTCCACCATGCCCTGACCGCCACCGAGATGAACTGGGTCTCCCTTCCCGGGCTGGAGGCCCCCCTGGCCTGCCAGGTGAAGGTGCGCTCCGTGCAGCGCCCCGATCCCTGTCTCCTTACCCCTCTGCCGGAGGGCGGCGTCCGGGCCGAATTCCCCCAGGGCATCTATGCCGTCACCCCCGGGCAGGCGGCGGTCTTCTACCAGGATGACTTGCTTCTGGGGGGCGGCTTCATCGCCCAGGCCTTCCCCTGAGGAAAGAGGAAGAGGAAAAATCACCCGCCTCCCTGCCTCCTGCGGGGGAGGGGAAGGGCGGAAAAACGGAAAAGTGTGAGGGACAGAAGAACGGCTTTGGATCCCTCGTTTCATCAAAAAGGAGAACACAAGAATGGATTTCAAGACCTGTGATTCCCGGTCGGAAATGGATCAGCAGCAGTTTGCCCTGCTGGAAATCAGTTTCATCAACAAGGTGTATGCCATCATGACCCTGGGATTGCTGGTGACGGCGGTGACGGCCTGGCAGACCTACCAGTCCGTGAGTCGCCAGACCCTGGCCAGCATGATGATTCCCTGCCTGGTGGGGGAATTTGTCATGGTCTTCGCCCTGTCCTGGGCGGTGAGAAAGCTTCCGGCCATCCTGGCCCTGCTGGGATTTGTGGGGTATGCCGTCCTGAATGGCCTCACTCTGTCCGTCATCTTCTACGGCTACCAGATCGGTTCCATCTGGCAGGTCTTCCTGACCACCTCCCTCACCTTCGCCCTGATGTCCGCCTACGGTGTCATCACCAGACGGGATCTCACCAGCCTGGGTAACCTCCTCTTCATGGTGCTGCTGGGCATGATCGTGGCCGGAATTCTCAATCTCTTCTTCCATTCCACCGGCCTGGATCTGATTTTGAGCATCCTGGGCGTGGTGGTCTTCGCCGGACTGACCGCCTATGATACCCAGAAGCTGAAGCTCCTCCACGAGAGCGGCTTCAACCACTCCGGCATCGCTGTGCTGGGCGCCCTCTCCCTCTATCTGGATTTCATGAATATGTTCCTCTATCTCCTCCGGCTCCTGGGCCGCCGGAAGTAGAGAAATAGAAGGGGTGGCGGCATTTTGCCGCTATCCCTTCTACCCGCCCCATCCCGGGGGCTAGAATGTATCCAGGCGGGGGCACGGGGGGAAGTCCTATTGAACCCCGTCAGGGGTGGCAGGATCGCTAGACGGGGGTGCGGGAGCCACATTTATGGGGCGACCAAACCCCCGGTAGCGGGAACCCCCGGGGGCGGGGGCTAGAAGAGTTTCAGGGTGACGGTGCACGTCATCCAAAGGCCGGCCAGCAGGAAGAATAGTCCTGTGCCTGCTTTGAGCCAGTATCCCGCTTGGGTGGCCCTGGGAAGGAGCGAGAGGCTGCCGTGCCGCCGGAGCATTCCTCCTCCGGCAATCTCTGCAAAATCTCTTCCGGCATGGGCACGCTCCCGGAGAAGAGTACCTGCCCGTTGATCTCCAGGGTCGGAAGGGAGAGAATCCCGGCTTGCCCTATGGCCTGGGGATCTGGAATCTTTTCGATTTCCGTTTCGACACCGGCAAAATCCAGGGCTTTCCTGAGGTTTTCGTATACTGCGTTGCCCTGGGCGCAATCGGTTCCGTAGACTCTGACTTTCTTGGAAGAATTCTTCCTGGTCCTGTTTTCCCTGGGGATTCCCGGGAGAAAACAGTGGGGGTGGGGAAAAAGAGGGGTCTCGCCGTGGAGACAGATCTGGACAGGCTATGCTGTCCACGGTATAGGAATAGATATTGCGGACGAGAACAGGTTCCTATCCCCCGCCCAGGAAAAAACGCCTCACCCCTGGGGAAGGAAGTGGCTGAGGTGCCCGTTCAGAGCCTGCAGAACCAGCCGTTTTTCCTTCTGGGTCCTGGCAATCCCGTATTGCGCCCACAGGAAGGGCAGGGGAGCATAGAAGGTCAGGGCGAGCCTTCGGGGATCCTCCTGGGGAAACATCTCCCGGAAAAGATCCTCCAGATACTTCAGCACCCCCTCTCCAAAATACTGCTGATACAGGGCGGCAAACCGGGCATCCCGGTATTGCTCGATGGTGAGAAGCTGCCGGAAGGGGACGGCGAAGTCGTCCTCCGCCCAATACAGGAAAATCTCCCTGGTGAATTTGGCCAGCCCCCGTTTCCCCGTTCCCTGGTAGGCGGAGGGATCCTGGCTCCGGGGCACCGCGGGAACCCCGCTCTCCTGGGCCATCTCCGCATCCCGCTCCTCCATCCGCCGCAGGATCGCCTCCAGTACCTCCTGCTTGCTGGGAAAGTGGGCATAGAGGGCCGGGGGCGTCAACTCCACCGCCTGGGCGATGTCCCGCACACTGACCCCCTGGAAGCCCCGCTGGGCGAACAATCCCAGGGCCGCTCTCAGAATCCGTTCTTTTGCCTTGCCCATAAGTTGTTGTGTTGTAGACAGTTAGAATAACTGACCAGGAAGGCGCAGCTTCTCCCGGGGCGGAAATTGCCGGTCAAAGGCCTCCGCCTCCTCCTCCGACACGAAATAGGCCGCCGGCACACGGTAGGGATCCCGGATGTCCGCCAGGTGCTTCGGATCCAGGGGACAGGCCAGGAAGTAGGGGACGGGATCCTCCGGGGGGTCCTCCATGTAGCGGATGCCCAGGGTGGAGGCCACCACAAAGCCGGATCCTCCATAGAACTCCAGATTGCCTTCCAGAAAGATCCCCGCCGCCCCCGTCTCCCGGGCCAGGGAGATTCCGCGATCCAGCAGAATCCTGCCCAGCCCCTTCCGCTGCAGATCCCGGCGGATTCCCAGGGGACCCAGGGTCAGAATGGGCACTGTCTCCCCGCTCCGGGATACCAGGCTGTTCCTCATAAAGGCGATCTGCCCCGCCAACTCCCCACGGTAAAAGAGAAGAAGGGAAAGGGAGGGGAGAAATTCCGGACAGCCACGCAGACAATGCAGAACGTAGTGCTCCAGACACCCGGGACGATAGACGTTCCAGAATGCATCCCGCACCAACGCCTCCACGGCAGAATACTCCTCCTGCCTCTCCGGACGAATGACAATCTCCGATTCCATGATGATGATGATGATGTGATGGGATAAAGAAAACAGGCGACACCATTGTCCAATCCCCCGGACCTCCCCGGAAAGGATCGATTTTTTTTGTGAACGAGCGTTAATATACTGAATGAATGTTCATTTTTTAGCCGGGGAGTCATCCATTCCCACAGCCCATATCCTATATCCCCTCCCGCCAACGGCAACCCCGTGGACCCAAAACGCCTGAAATTCCCCCAAACGCCTGCCCAAAACGGACCATTGGGGGGAATTCTTTACCCCCGGGGGTTCTCGCTCCCGGGGGTTCTCGCTGTCGCTTCACCCCCGTCTATCGATCCTGCCACCCCTGCCGGGGTTCAAGAGGAC
>JAEDNW010000180.1:0-2753 GCA_016302315.1 Lentisphaeria bacterium | reverse complement strand
AGGCCACCACAGAAGAGAAGCTGGAGGCCCTGCGGCAGGAGCTTCGCCAGGCGGGGGATCCGCCCCAGGATCTTCTCCAGAATCCGCGGCATCTTCTGCGGGCGGTGGAGGTGCTGCGTCTGACAGGCAAAGCCCCCTGGGAACTGAAGAAACACACCCAGAATCCCCGGGAGGGCTTCCGGCAGTTCACCCTGCTTCCGGATTTTACCGCCTTGAAGGAGCGGATCCGCCGGCGCACGGCCCTGATGCTTCGTCAGGGATGGATTGAGGAATGCCGGGAGGCCCTGAAGGCGGGTCTGGAAGAGACCCCCACCGCCCGGCAGGCTCTGGGCTACCGGGAAATCGCCGCCTGGCTGAAGGGAGAGCTTCCCGGCACCCAGGAAGACCTCCAGACCCTGCTGGCCAACCGCACCATCCAGTATGCCCGCAAGCAGCTGACCTGGTTCCGGCACCAGCATCCCGGCGCCATCCCCCTCCCCTTCTCCCAGTTCACCGACGAGACCCCGGCACACCTGACCCGGGAAATCCTGGATACCCTCTCCTCATGCCCATGATCGTCATCACAGGAGGTATCGGTGCCGGCAAAAGCACCGCCCTGCGGCTCTTCCAGGAACTGGGGGCCCACTGCGCCGATGCCGACCAGGTGGCCCATCAGCTCTACGCCCCGGGAACCCCGCTGCTGGCCGCCATCGCCCAATGCTTCGGCCAGGACATGCTGACCCCGGAGGGCGCCCTGGACCGTCCCCGCCTGGCCCGCCGGGTCTTCGGTCAGCCCCAGGCCCTCCGGCAGCTGAACCAGCTGACCCATCCCGCCATCCGGGAGGAGCTCTCCCGCCGGGAGGCCCAGGCGGCGCCCCGCCCCCTCTTCGCCGCCATCCCCCTCTGGTATGAATCCGGCTGGCACCAGCCCCGGATCCCCGTCATCGCCGTCTGGTGTTCCCCGGAGACCCAGTTTTCGCGCCTCCGGGAGCGGGGATGGTCTCCGGAGGAGATCCGCGCCCGTCTGGCCACCCAGCTCTCCCTGGAGGAGAAGCGGCGGCGGGCCGACTACGTCCTGGAGACCACAGGCACCCTGGAAGAGCTGCGGGAAAAGTGCCAGCAACTGCTCCTGCGCCTGGATCCCGAAGCCTTTTCCCGCCCCTGACCCGATTTCGCGACGACGGCGGCGGCCACACACCCCTTTCTCATTGCCACCACACACATACAGCCCGAACCCCCAACATCATGGCAGATTCCAAGGACACCCCCAGCGACGAACTCCAGAGCTACACCTTCTCCCCGGAAGATGAGGCTCCAGAGGAAAAGGCTCCCCAGTCCCCCCCCGATCCCAAGGAGGACCGGGACGAACACGACGAGTTTTCCGCCAGCCGGGAGACGCCCCTCTTCAGCACCCTCATTCCCAATCTGGGCACCGGACTGGTCACCCTCTCCCGCTCCAGCAGCGCCACCCCGGGCAGCACCATCACCCTGCCTCCCCCCAAGCGCTCCACCGCCCGGGCGGAGAAGATCCGGATTCCCCAGGAGGGATCTCCGGCGAAGAAGGGGCGCGACGGCAAGGAGGGCAAGAAGGGAAAGGGTCCCAAGCCCCCCAAGGCCCGGTTCGTCCGGGATGACGGCGCCCTTCCCCCGGAACTCCTGGCGGACTTCGAGTCCGAGGAGGAGGTGGCTCCCGCCTACGTGGACAACGCCCCGGAGAAGCCCGCCGCCCGCCCCCGGCTCTACCGCCCCCATCTTCTGGGCACCGACACCCAGGTCCTGGTGACTCTCTCCGAGGAACTGGGCATCGCCCTCAAGGACTTCCCCACCGCCGGCGCCCTGGTGGATGAAATCATCCGGGTCAACGCCGAACGGGATGGCGGAGAACTCCAGACCACCTACGGAGAGGGCGTCCTGGAAATCGGGCGGGACGGCTATGGCCACCTGCGCTCCGCCGACCTGAACTACCAGGAATCCCCGGAGGACATCCACCTCACCCCCATTGTGGTGAAGCGCTACGGCCTCCGGGTGGGAGACTGTGTCCTGGGCAGCATCCGGCATCCCAAGCCCAACGATCCCCGCAGCGTCATGCTTCAGCTGCTGGCGGTGAACGGCCTGCCCCTCTCCCAGCGCCACGGCCTCCACGCCTTCGAGACCCTCACCCCCTTCTATCCCACCCGGCGCCTCCTCATGGAGCGGGGAAAGGAGGAGCTGAGCATGCGGGTCACCGACCTGGTCACCCCCATCGGCCGGGGCCAGCGCGGCCTCATCGTGGCCCAGCCCCGCACGGGAAAGACCATCATCCTCCAGAAACTGGCCAATTCCATCCTGGAGAACAATGAAGATGTCACTCTCATCGTTCTTCTCATTGACGAACGTCCTGAGGAAGTGACGGACATGAAGCGCCTGGTGGACGCCGAGATTGTGGCCTCCACCTTTGACGAGCCCCCCGAACACCACGCCGCCCTGTGCGACCTGGTCTCCGAGCGGGCCAAACGCCTGGTGGAGAACGGGAAGCACGTGGTCATCCTGCTGGATTCCATCACCCGTCTGGCCCGGGCCTACAACACCCTGGCCCCCAAATCCGGACGCATCCTCTCCGGAGGACTGGACGCCAACGCCCTCCACAAGCCCAAGCGCTTCTTCGGCTCCGCCCGGAATATCGAAGGCGGCGGCTCCCTCACCATTCTGGCCACCGCTCTCATCGACACCGGCAGTCGGATGGACGAACTGATCTTCGAGGAGTTCAAGGGCACCGGCAACATGGAACTCCATCT
>JAEDNW010000065.1:0-13417 GCA_016302315.1 Lentisphaeria bacterium | reverse complement strand
TTTCGAAAAGCGACGAAAAGGGGCCTGGGTGTTGCATCTAGAATTTCTTTTCTCCCCTGCCCTGGGGAGGCGGGTCAGGAGAGGGCGGGGGCGCCTTCCTGCCAGGGATGGGAGATTATCTTATCCGGCATGCCCTTTTATCCGGAACCATCCCGTGGGCTTTCCGTGAACGCCATGGTAAAGGCCCTGCGTCATTTTGGCGCCAGCCGTCACAACCAGCGGAAGTCCTCTTTCTTTGTGGTGGAGGGGTACCGTGTCTGCCGAGAAGCGCTGATGCGTCAGCCCTCCTGGTTTTCCTTCTGTCTTCTTTCCGAGCCCTTTGCGGCCTCTGGGGAGGGGGAGGAGATCCGGGGGCTGCTTGCCCGTCTGGGGTATTCCTGGGGTGTCCTATCCCAGGGGGAGTTTTCCGGCCTGGCGTTGACCGAGGGTTCCCAGGGGGTGATGGTGGTCATGGAGCGTCCCGTCTTCCCGGCGCCCCGGCAGCTTTCCCCGGTGTGCACCCTGATTCTGGACCAGGTGCGGGAGCCGGGAAATGTGGGGACCCTTCTGCGGACCGCCTGGGCGGCGGGGCTGGGTCAGGTCTGGTTCACCGCCGGGAGTGCGGATCCCTGGAATCCCAAAGTCATCCGGAGCGGCATGGGGGCCCAGTTTGCCCTGGAGACCCACCTGTTTCCCGACCTTCCCACGGCGGCGGAGGCCTTCCGTGCCCTGGGAGGCAAGGAGATCTGGTGCGCCATGATGGAAGCCCCCACCACCCTCTTCTCGCCGGAGTTCTCCCCGGCCGGGGCCGCCCTGGTCCTGGGGAATGAAGGCAACGGCATCACCTGCCCCCAGGCTGGGCGCCCCGTCACCATCCCCATGCCCGGCCACGCCGAATCCCTGAATGTGGCCCAGGCCGGCACCCTTCTCCTTTTCGAAGCCCTGCGGCGCCTCCCCTTCGCCTCCCCCACGGCGCCCTGATCCTGCGTAAAAACCGCTCTCCTCTCCTCCTATGTTCCGTCCCCGCCCTCTGTGCCTGCTGGCCCTGCTCTGCCTGGCCCTTCCCCTCTCCGCCCAGATCGCCCTGGATCTCCAGGTGAGCCAGCAGCGCTATCTGCGCTACGAGCCCATCCGCCTCACCCTCACCGTCCACAACCTCTCCGGCAACACCCTGGAATTCGACACCACCAAGTCGGGCAGCGGAGGACGCATCGCCTTCAAGGTGGACACCGCCTCGGGACGGCCCGCCCGCCTCCTCAATCCCCTGCTCAACCCCGCCCAGGGACTCCTGCTGGCCCCCGGAGAAAGCCGTGCGGTGGAGATCCTTTTAAACCAACATTACGACATGCAGCGGGAGGACGGCTACACGGTCCAGGCTCTGCTGGACCACGACCGTCTTCCCCGGCGCCACATCTCCCCTCCCGTCCGGGTGGAGGTGCAGGACGGGCTGCCCATCCTGGTGAAGAACATCGGTCTTCCCACAGATCGGGCCACCGGCCTCATCAAGACCATCCAGCTCTCCCTTCTCCGCTTCGCCGATGTGGAGGAGGACATTTATGCCCTTCGGGCAGAGGATGATGAGAACGTCTACGCCGTCCACCGTCTGGGATCCTTCATTGACGGAGAGGCGCCTCAGCTGGAGCTGGATGGAGACAGCCTGGTCCACGTGCTTCTCCAGATCCGGCCCCGCCTCTATGTCTACTACATCTTCGGCTTCGAGGGCAGAAATCCCATGCTGCGCCAGAAGCGCTTCTATGTTTCCGCGGACGGGATGGCCCCCTCCCTGAACCGGGAAACGGGATACTTGCGCGTCATCCACGGGCAGCTTGCCCGGGAAGGCATCGACTACTATGAACCCAAGGAGGACTGATCATGGCTGATTCCTATCCCTATTCCTCTTCCACCCAGGTTCCCCTTCCCCCCAATCCCCCTGCTCCGCCACCGCCTCCCCCCAAGGCCTCTTCCGGGAAGGCCACCTGCTTCTTCAGCGGGTGCCTCTGCGGATGCCTGTTCTCCCTGCTTCTCCCGTCCCTCCTCGTCTGCCTCTGCGCCTTCTCCTGCGCCATGCTCTTCCAGGACTCCGCTCCCCTGGTCTCCATCCCGGGAAGTGACACCCAGGAAGTGCTTCGTCCCGGCACGGGAACCAAGGCCATTGCCGTCATTCCCATCCAGGGCGTCATCGGCTTCTACACCCAGGACAACACCTTCCTGGACTCCACCCGGAGCGGGGATGCCAGCCGGATCCTCCATGCCCTCCGTCAGATCCAGGAATCCCCGGAGGAGTATGCCGCCGTGATTCTGGACATGAACACCCCGGGCGGCGAGGTGGTGGCCTCTGACATGATCCGCCGACAGCTGGACCGCCTGCCCCCCGAACTCCCCGTGGTCACCTGCATCCACTCCATGGGGGCCTCCGGAGGATACTACATCGCCAGCGGCAGCGACTGGATTGTGGCCAATCCCATGACGCTCACCGGCTCCGTGGGTGTGATCATCCACAGCATACAGTATCGGGGCCTGATGGACAAGGTGGGCATCAAGCCGGTAGTCTACCGTTCCGGCGAGTTCAAGGACATCCTCAGCGGCTCCCGGGAGGCCACGGAGGAGGAGCAGGCCTATCTGACCTACATGGTCAAGGAGGACTTCCAGCAGTTCTGCCAGGTGGTCTCCCGTGGGCGTCCCTCCTTCTTCCCCACGCCCCAGGACGTGGCGAAGAGCCCTGCCGGAGACGGGCGTCCCCTTCTGGGTTCCGATGCCCTGGAGCTGGGGCTGCTGGACCAGCTGGGGGACTTCGAGGATGCGGTGGAGGAGGCCCGGAAACTGGGGAACTGCCCGGACGCTCCCCTGGTGCGCCTGGGGGGACGCTCCCGGCTCTCCGCCTTCTTCTCCTCTGTGGCTGGGGGCGGCAACGGCAGCCTGACCCTGAATCTCCCCGGCCTCTCTCCCCAGGGAACCCTGCCCATGGGCAACCGCTTCTATCTGCTTCCCCAGGAAGCGGAGACCCTGATTCCCTGACCCCACGCCCATGCGTCTTCTCTCCCTTCCCCTCCTGACGGCCCTCCTCCTGCTGTTCTGCCCCCTGTCCCTCCTTCCCATCCCAGGGCAGGACTTTCCCGCTCCGGAATGGCAGGAGAAGGCCGATCCGGCCGCCGACCCGGAGAACGCCCTGTTCGGGGGCACCTTCACCACCTATCTGGGTCCCTCTCCCAAGAGCCTGAACTACTACCTGGACAACAACGTCATGAGCGCCCAGGTCATGGGGCTGCTCTACGACAGCCTCCTCTCCCGGGATCCGGAGACCCTGGAATTCACCCCCTGGCTGGCCAGCCGGTGGAGCATCTCCCCCGACCGGCAGACCTTCACCTTCTGGCTGGATGAAAAGGCCCGGTGGAGCGACGGACGCCCTGTCACCCCCCAGGATGTGCTGTGGACCTGCCAGGTCCTCAAGGATCCCCGGAATCTCACCGGCCCCATCCGGTATCAGCTGGAGCGCATGGAGGAGCCGGTTCTCCGGGAAGACGGGGGGATCCAGTTCCGGGCCAAGTCCCTCCACTGGCAGAATCTCTCCACCCTGGGGGGGCTGATCATCCTGCCCCGCCATGCCTTCCAGGGCCAGGACTTCAATCAGATCAACTTCTCCTTCCCCGTGGTCAGCGGCCCCTACCGCATCCGCCAGTTCCAGGAGGGGCAGCACCTCCTGCTGGAGAAGCGGGCCGACTACTGGCGCCGGGAATATCCCGCCTGCCAGGGCATCCACAACTTCCAGTTCCTGAAGATGCGCTTCTTCGAGGATCCCCAGAATGCCTTCGACGCCTTCAAGAAGGGGGAGCTGGATGCCATGAAGATCTATACGGCCAGCCAGTGGCACGGTCTGGAGAACCAGGTCACCGCCGTGCGGAACAACTGGATTGTCAAGCAGGAGATCCACAACCAGGAGCCTGTGGGGATGCAGGGCTTTGCCATGAATCTGCGGCGCCCCCTCTTCCAGGATCTCCGGGTCCGAAAGGCCCTGGCCCTCCTCCTGGACCGGGATTTCATGAACCGGACCATGATGTACGGCCAGTATTTCCTCCACCGCTCCTACATGGAGGACCTCTACGATGCCCAGCATCCCTGCCCCGCCGAACCCGTGGCCTACGACCCCGCCCAGGCGGCCCGCCTCCTGGACCAGGCAGGATGGCGCCTGAATCCCCAGACCGGATGGCGGGAGAAGGACGGCAAGCCCTTCTCCTTCGTCTTCCTCACCCGGGGAGGCTCCACCGACAAGTTCCTGGCGGTCTACGGCGAGGCCCTCAAGGCCGCCGGCATCCAGATGACCCTGGAGACCAAGGACTGGTCCGCCTGGGCCAAGGCCATGGACGCCTATGATTTCGACATGACCTGGGCCTCCTGGGGCGGCAGCCTCTTCAAGGACCCGGAACAGCTCTGGTCCTCCCGGGAGGGCACCATGCCCGGCTCCTCCAACATCACCGGCTTTGCCAATCCCCAGGTGGACACCCTGATCCAGCAGCAGAAGGGGCTCTTCTCCGTCCAGGAGCGGAACGCTCTCTGCCGGGAAGTGGATGCCATCCTGGTCCAGGAATTCCCCTACATCCTTCTCTGGAACCTGGACTACACCCGGCTTCTCTACTGGAACAAGTTCGGGACGCCCCCCAGGATCCTGGGACGCTTCGGCGGAGATCCGGAAAGCCTCTGGTGGCTGGATCCCGACCGCCAGGAGGAACTCCAGGACGCCATGGACTCCCAGACTCCCCTGGCCTCCGAACCCGCCAGCGTCCACTGGAACCCCGCTCCCTGATCTCCCCACCACCCCGGCACGCAAGCGCCTCTCTGTCCCCCTTCTCCCCTCTCCTTTCTCCATGAGCGCCACCATCATCAACGGCAAGGAAATCTCCGCCCAAATCCGCCGTGAACTTCAGCAGCAGGTCCAGGAACTCCAGGACACCAGGGGCATCGTCCCCGGGCTGGCAGTCATCCTGGTGGGGGAAGATCCCGCCAGCCAGTCCTACGTCACCGCCAAGGAGAAGGCCTGCCAGGAGACGGGGATCTACTCCGACGACAACCGGCTGCCCGCCGAAACCACCCAGGAGGAGCTGCTGGCCCTCATCCAGGAGAAGAACCAGGATCCCCGCATCCACGGCATCCTGGTCCAGCTTCCCCTGCCCCGCCACATTGACGAGCAGGCCGTCATCGCCGCCATCTCCCCGGAAAAGGACGTGGACGGCTTCAGCCCGGTCTCCCTGGGGCGCCTGATGCTGGGGCAGCCCACCTTCCTCTCCTGCACCCCCCACGGCATCATCCAGCTGCTGCTGCGCTCCGGCGTGAAGACCGACGGTGCCCACGTGGTGGTGGTGGGCCGCAGCAACATCGTGGGCAAGCCCGTGGCCAACCTTCTCTTCCAGAAAGCCGCCGGGGGCAATGCCACCGTCACCATCTGCCACCGGCACACCCGGGATCTGGCCTCCTTCACCCGCCAGGCGGACATTCTCATCGCCGCCGCCGGTGCTCCCCACACCATCACCGGCGACATGGTGAAGCCCGGGGCCGTGGTCATTGACGTGGGCGTGAACCGGGTGCCTGCCCCGGACTCCCCCCGGGGCTACCGTCTCCAGGGAGACGTGGATTTCCCCGAGGTATGCCAGGTGGCCTCCCTGGTCACCCCGGTGCCCGGCGGCGTGGGCCCCATGACCATCACCATGCTCCTCTTCAACACGGTCCTCTCCGCCCGGAAGACCGCAGGGCTGGCCTAGGCAGGCGCAGAGGGATTTCTCCACCATGGCCTCCTCCCCTAAAGCCGACAAACCCGCCATGCCTCCCGGCCGGGTGGCCACCCAGGCCCGTTCCGCCGCCCAGGCCGTGGTCTGGGTCCTGGCCCGATGCCTGGGACAGCACCGCCCCGCCGACCGGTGCCTCCACGACTATTGCACCCGAAACCACCAGCTGGGCTCCCGAGACCGCCGGATCCTCTCCGAAACCCTCTTCTCCGTCCTGCGCTGGTGGGGATGGCTGCAGAAACTGGCCCCCGAAAATTTTATCCGGGCCTGGCGGGAGGGAGCCCAGGAGCTTCCCGAGCACTTTGACGAGTGGGCGCCGGTTCTCTCCGCCGCCTGGGTCCTGGAAAACCGCTTTGACTTTCCCCCGGCGGTGATGGCCTGGCTGCGGGAGGCCGGACTCTATCCCGAGCTCTTCCAGGGCCTCTCCCCGGAAACCCCGGTGGCGGAACGTCGGCGCCATCTGCGCCCCTTCTTCTCCGGCCGGGCCATGCCTCCCCTGGTACTGGAGGAACTGGTGCCTCCCTGGCTCGCCCAGGAACTCTCCCCCCTGCCCGAAGGCACCTCCTTCGCCTCCCTGGTGGAGTGGCTCCAGAAGCGTCCCCCGGTCTGGATCCGCAGCCAGGACCAGGAGGAGGCAGAGGGCTCCTCCCTGGCCCAGCGACTTCTCCAGGAATCTTCCCAGCCCCTGCGGCTGCTTCCCCATCCCCGGATGGCCCGGGCCTTCTGCCTGCGCTACAACGGCGCCAATCTCCGGGGAACCCAGGCCTTCCGGGAGGGCGCCTTCGAGGTCCAGGATCTGGCCTCCCAGGCGGTGGGATTCGTCTGCGCCCCCAGACCCGGCCAGCAGTGGTGGGACGCCTGTGCCGGCGGCGGCGGCAAGTCCCTCCAGCTGGCCCAGTGGATGAAGAACCGGGGCATTGTGGAGGCCACGGATCTGCGGGGCAGCAAATTGGAGGAACTGAAGCTGCGGGCCCGGCGGGGAGGCTTCTCCAACATCCGGATGCGGGAATGGCAGGGCCTTTCCACCCCCGAACCCTACCGGGAACGCTTCGACGGCGTCCTGGTGGACACCCCATGCTCCTGCTCCGGCACCTGGCGGAGAACCCCCGACGGACGCTGGAACACCACCCAGGAATCCCTCCAGGAATTCGCCCGTCTCCAGCGCCAGATCCTGGAGGCCGCCGCCCCCGGCGTCCGCCCGGGAGGCGTTCTGGTCTACTCCACCTGCTCCATGCTGAAGGCCGAAAACCAGGATGTGGTGAACGCCTTCCTGGATGCCCACCCCCAGTTCATTCTCACCCCCCATCAGGATCCCGTCACCGGAACCCCCTCCCTGGGCATGACTCAGCATTGGCCCTGGGACGGAGACTGCGACGCCATGTTCACCGCCAAGATGACCCGGCGGAAGTAGCGTCATCCGGGAGGAGACCGCCCCCTGCCCCCCCCAGGGGAAGTCCCCATTTGAGAAACTACATTACCACGCCATGCAGGAGCCCACGGAGAACAATTCCTCTACGAATCCCTACCGCACCGTAGGGCTCGTGCTCTCCCTGAGTCTCCACTTCCTGGTACTGGGACTCCTAGGACTCTCCTGCCTGACCCGAAAGGAACCCCCGCCCCCGCCGCTGATCGACGTGGAACTGCTGGAGTCCCTGGGAGGAGGAGACCTCCAGAGTCCCCAGACTCCCGAGCCTCCCAAGCCGGAGCCTCCCAAGCCGGAGCCTCCCAAGCCGGAGCCTCCCAAGCCCGAGCCTCCCAAGCCCGAGCCACCCAAGCCCGAGCCACCCAAGCCCGAGCCTCCCAGGCCCGAGCCTCCCAGGCCGGAGCCTCCCAAGCCAGAGCCTCCCAAGCCAGAGCCTCCCAAGCCAGAGCCTCCCAAGGTGGAGAAGCCCAAGGCGGAGTCCCCCAAGCCTAAGAAGCCGGAGAAGCCCAAGACGCCTTCCCTGGAGGAGCGTCTGCGGGAGGCGAAGGTCACCCCTCCCAAGAAGCAGCCTTCTGCGCCGAAGCCCAAGGATTCCCTGGACAAGCAGCTGCAGGAGCGTCTGCAGCGGAGCACGGACACCCTTTCCCGGTCCACCATCTCGGCGCCTTCCCGCAGCAGCGGCAATCTCAATCCGGGGCTGCGGGGAGCCCAGCCGAACGCCTACGAGACCTACCTGGTGAGCTGTCTGCAGCCGCCGATGCAGCCCCTGTGGGATCAGCTGGGGCCGGAGGGCCTCAGCAATGTGCCCCGGCCCGTACGCGTCACCCTCACCATTTCCCCCAGCGGGAAAGTTCTCGACGGCACCATCCGCACCCCCTCGGATTCCGCCCTCATGAACAGCGCCGCCAAGACGCTGTTGCAGAAGATGCTGGGCATGAGCCTGCCTCCCTTCTCCAAGGTGGGGCTTCCCACCCAGGGCTCCCTGCGGTTCGAGGTGGATCTGAACTACAGCCGCGGGAACACCCGCTGACCTTCCTGTTTCCTGTTCCCTGCCCATGCCTTTTTCCTTTCCCATCCAGGATCCCCTGCCCGTCCAGGTGGTGGGGCGCTTCCGGGAGGAACTCCTTCCTGTGCTCCAGGAGTTTCCCTTCCGCCCCCTCCCCCTGGATTCCCAGGAGACTCCCGCCCTGGTCATCTCCTACGGCGGAGACGGCACCCTCCTGGCGGCAGAACGGGACTTCCCCGGAATCCCCAAACTCCCCCTGCGGGACCGCTCCCATAATCCCCGGTGCCCCCGCCACCACGAACGGGAATGTCTCCGGGAATTCCTCGCCGGCGCCCCCCCGGAAATCTTTCCCAAACTGGAGGGCATCGGCCCCAAAGGACAGCGCCTCCTGGCCCTGAATGACCTGGCCGTGGCCCGCCACCTCCATCCCCAGGGCGCCATCCGCATCCGCATCCGGCAGGACGCCACCCTCCTGTTCCCTCAGGTGATCGCCGATGCGATTGTTGTTGCAACTCCTTACGGCGCAACAGGTTACTTCAAAAGCATCACCCGAGGCACCTTCCAGCAGGGCATCGGCCTGGCCTTCAGCAACCCGGTGGAGGGAGAATCCTTCCTGATTCTGCCTCCCGAGGCCCAGCTGGACGTGGAGCTCCTCCGGGGCCCCGCCCTGGTGCAGGCCGGCAACAACCCCCAGAGTTTCTCCCTCCAGGAGGGGGAACACCTGCAGGTCCGCCTCTCTTCCCAGACCGCCACCCTCTACGGCCTGAAGGCCTTCCGGTGCCGGGAATGCCATCGCCTGCGGCAGGACGGAAATCCTCCCCTGGACGCCTGACGCCGGCGGCGCCGAACCCCCTTTCCGAGTCTCTCCCTTATGGAAAACTCCTCCTCTCTCCCTCTGTTCCTGGTGTGTCTCCAGGGCTATCTCCTGGGCAGCATCCCCTGGGGACTGCTCATCGGATTCCTGAACCACGTGGACATCCGCACCAAGGGCTCCAAGAACATCGGCTCCACCAACGTGACCCGGATTCTGGGGGGCGGCTGGGGCAAGATCTGCTTTGTCCTGGACTTCCTCAAGGGATTCCTGGGAGTGTTTCTGGGGGCCTGGCTGGCCACCAAGCTGGAGTATCCCTCCCTTTCCCTGGCCAAGCTTCTGGGGGGCGGCTGTGCCATTCTGGGGCATATCTATCCCATCTGGCTTAAGTTCAAGGGGGGCAAGGGAGTGGCCACCGGCGGGGGAGCCGCCCTGGGGCTGGCCTTCTGGCCCGTGGTCCTGGGTCTCCTCCTCTGGATTGTCCTGGAGCTTCGCACCGGCGTGGTGGCCATTGCCAGCATCGCCGCCGCCATCGCCGTCCTTTTCTTCTCCCTGCTCTTCCAGATTGCCGGCTGGGAAGCCATCGGCTGGCCGGTGATCGCCCTGATCGCCGCCATGGTGGCCATCATTGTCTATCGCCACAAGGAGAACATCCAGAGACTCCTGGAAGGCAAGGAAAACTCCTTCAAACGCAAGAAGACCGCCGCCCCCGCCGCAGAGCGGAAGGGCAACTAGCACGCCTCATCAGCTCCCCCCCATCGCCAATATGTCGGAAGAAATCTCCCAGCCCAGCGCCCCGGAACAGGAGGGCGCCAATGTCATCGCCCTCCGCCGGGCCAAAGTGGAGGCCCTCCGGGCCACCGGAAAAAATCTCTACGGCCACCGGGTGGACAACCTGACCCCCATCCAGGCGGTGCGGGAGGCCCACGGCCAGCCCCCGGCGGAAGGGGAAGCCGAGGCCCATGAACCCGTCTACCGCCTGGCCGGACGCCTCATGGCCCGCCGGGTCATGGGAAAATCCCTCTTCGCCAACCTCATGGACGCCTCCGGCAATCTCCAGCTCTATCTCCAGCGTCCGGAGATCGGGGATGAACCCTACGCCGAATTCAAGGCCCTGGATCTGGGAGACATCCTCTTCGTGGAAGGATACCCCTTCCACACCCGCACCGGCGAACTCTCCCTCCATGTGACCCGTTTCGAGCTGCTGAGCAAAAGCCTCCTCCCCCTCCCCGAAAAGTTCCACGGACTCCAGGACATGGAACAGCGCTACCGCCAGCGCTACCTGGACATGATCTGCAACGAGAACACCCGGAAGACCCTGGCCCTGCGCTCCCGCATCGTCCGGGAATGCCGCCAGTTCCTGGATGCCCGGGGCTTCATGGAAGTGGAGACCCCCATCCTCCAGACCCTGGCCGGCGGCGCGGCGGCACGCCCCTTCAAAACCCATTTCAATGCCCTGGACATCCCCATGTATCTCCGCATCGCCCCCGAACTCTATCTCAAACGCCTCATTGTGGGCGGCTTCGAGCGGGTGTATGAAATCGGGCGGGACTTCCGCAACGAGGGCATGGACCCCAAGCACAATCCCGAGTTCACCGTCCTGGAACTCTACCAGGCCTACTCCGACTGCCGGGGCATGATGGAGATCATGGAATCCCTCATCACCACCGTGGCCAGGAACACCATCGGCACCCTCCAGATCCAGGGAGAGGACGGCAATACCATCGACCTCTCCAGCCCCTGGCGCCGGGTCTCCTTCCACGAGCTGCTGGAGGAGCGCATGGGCGCCGACTGGTGGAGCCTCCCCGTGGAGGAGCAGCGGAAAAAGGCCCGGGAGCTCAATCTGGAGATCACCGACGACATGGACAGCTTCCATGTCTCCCACGAGATCTTCGACCGGCTCATCGAGGAGACCCTCATCCAGCCCACCTTCGTCACCCGGCTCCCCGCCTATCTGGTGCCCCTGGCCAAGCGCTGCCCCGACAATCCCGAACTGGTGGATGTCTTCGAGCTGGAGATTGACGGACGAGAGATGTGCCCCGGCTACACCGAGCTCAACGACCCCATGGATCAGCGCTCCCGCTTCAACGCCCAGCTCATCGGACGGGCGGACCAGGAAGGCGAGGTGGAGCGCATCGACGAGGACTTCCTCACCGCCCTGGAATACGGCATGCCTCCCACCGGAGGACTGGGCCTGGGCATCGACCGCCTGGTGATGCTCCTCACCGGCGCCCGCTCCATCCGGGATGTCATCCTCTTCCCCGCCATGCGCCCCAAGGCGTAGCCTCTCCATGCCTTGCGAGGAATCCGCCATCCTGGAAAACCTCACCGATGCCCAGCGAGAGGCCGTCACCCACAAGGACGGCCCCATGCTGGTGGTGGCGGGAGCGGGAAGCGGAAAGACCCGGGTGGTGACCCGGCGCATTGCCTGGCTCATCCGCCAGGGAGTCTGGCCCAGCCAGATTCTGGCCATGACCTTCACCAACAAGGCGGCCACGGAGATGCAGACCCGGGTCACCGGCCTGGTGGGGGAAGCCCCCGCCAGCATGGGCACCTTCCACAGCTGCTGCGCCCGGTTCCTCCGGCGGGATCTGGAGAAGCTGCCCGGGGAGAGGGGGCGGGATTTCACCATCTATGCCCCCGAGGATCAGAAGGGAGCCATCCGGGAGGTTTTTTCCCGCCACAAGGAGATCACCCCACACACGGTCCCGCCCCCTGTCCTCCTGGAATTTATCGGCTGGGCCAAGAATCATGCTGTCTCCTATGAGAAGGCGGCCACCCAGGCCAGGCTGCCCGTCTCCGATGCGGCCCTGGAGTTGCTCCCCGGCCTGGCCCGGGAATACGACGACCTGTTGCGGCGCTCCAATGCCCTGGACTTCGACGACCTGCTCCTCCTGACGGTCCGCCTCCTCCAGGAAGTCCCCGCCCTGCGGGAAGTCTATCACAACCGCCTCCGGTATCTCCTCATCGACGAATACCAGGACACCAACCATCTCCAGTATTGCCTGATGCGTCTGCTGGCCAACGAACAGCAGAACGTCCATGTCACCGGGGACCCGGACCAGTCCATCTATGCCTGGCGGGGGGCCGACTATCAGAACATCATGTCCTTCACCCGGGACTTTCCCCAGGCCAAGGTGGTGACGCTGTCCCAGAACTACCGCTCCACCCCCAGCATCCTGGAGGCGGCCAATGCGGTGATCCGCTGCAACACCGACCGGATGGAGAAGGAGCTGTTCACCCAGAACCCGCCCGGGGTGGTGGTGGCCGACATCCAGACGGAGAACGACCGGGAGGAGGCGGAGTGGATCCGGAAGAAGATCACGGGCCTCCACAGAAAGAATGGCATGCCCTGGCGGAATTTCGCCATCCTGTACCGCACCAACGCCCAGTCCCGCAGCCTGGAGGAGGAGCTGGTGCGCTATGGCATTCCCTACCAGCTTCTGGGGGGCCTCCGCTTCTATGAGCGCAAGGAGGTGCGGGACTTTCTGGCCCTGCTGCGCTTCCTGGTCAATCCCATGGATTTCCAGGCCTTTCTCCGGGTGCTAGGCGCCTTTCCCCAGGGGAAGGGACTGGGAGAAAAGACAGCCCAGCTCCTGCAGGCCCAGGCGGAGGAGGAGGGACTTCCCCTGGCCCGCTATCTGGCCAGTCCCCGTCTTGCCCAGCGCCAGAAGGGGCGTTCCGCCAAGGCGGAGAAGATCCGGCAGCTGGGGGCGTGGATGAACCGGCTCCTGGCCCTCCCCCGGAGTCCTGTCTCCCAGGTCGTTCAGCAGGTGGAGGAAGAGACCGCCTTCCTGGAAAATCTGGTTCTCCAATACGGCACGGACAACCTCTACTCCCGCCAGGAGAATGTGAAGAGCCTCCTGGCAAAGGCGGAGGAATTCTCCCGGAAATCCCCCCAGGGCGACTTGAAGGATTTCCTGGAGGAGGTGGCCCTGGTGGCCGATGTGGACAACCGGGATGAAAAGGCGGACTGCGTCCTCCTGATGACCCTCCATTCCTCCAAGGGACTGGAATTCCCCTGCGTCTTCATCACCGGCATGGAGGACGGCCTGTTTCCCTGCCATTACGGGGACGAAGATCCCGAGGAATCCCTCCCCGAGGAACGGCGCCTCTTCTACGTGGGCCTGACCCGGGCCCAGAAGGCCGTCTTCCTCACCCACGCCAAAACCCGCTTCTCCGGAGGCTCCCTCACCCTGGCCCACCCCTCCCCCTTCCTGGAGGAAATCCCCAACGACCTCCTCCAGAAGAAGACCTATCGCTGGGGACGGGAACTGCCCTGGAAACCAGAGGACGACCTTCCCCCGGAAATCCCCCGCCGCAACGACCGGTTCCGCTGGCGCTACTGACCCGCCGCCCCCCGGATTCCCCCCCCTTTTTTCCCATGAAAGCACTGGAAATCCCAGGTCCCCAGAGGGCCGTCG
>JAEDNW010000064.1:0-13486 GCA_016302315.1 Lentisphaeria bacterium | reverse complement strand
AGCGGGAAAACACCCCGCAGAAAAATTTGTAGTAAAAACCATTCAAAAACTCACGCCATCCCGCCATCCCCTGTAGGATAAATCCTTCTAGAAGTACCCGCGGAAAATGGGCGGCAGACGCCTGAAAGTCTCACGGACGCCTGCCCATGCCGGACCATTCGGGGATCCCGGCCACTGGGGGGTCCCGCTACGCTTCACCCACGGCTAGCGATCCTGCCACCCCGGCAGGCGGGGTTCAAGGGGGAAGGTGATAGCATCAAAAGGTGAGAGAATGACGTGCTCCCATTTTTCACCGCCGGAATATTTGGGCGATCCCGCACGGGGATGCCGGCTTTATCCGTTGGGGAGGTTAGGCGAAGACGCTGAATTGGATGGCCACCCAGTGGCAGACGGAGGCCGCCAGAACGAAGGCGTGCCAGATCGTGTGCATATAGGGGGTCCTATCCATGGCATAGAAGGGGACGCCCAGAGTATAGAGTCCGCCCCCCACCAGGAGCATCACCAGTCCCGGGGTATCCAGGACCTTCAGGAGTGGTTTGAAGAAGAGAAGAGCCTCCCACCCCATGGCCAGAGTAATCAGGAGGGTCAGCCATTCCCTTCGGGGTTTGACTACGGTCTCGGCCAGGATTCCCATGGCGCCCAGGACCCAGGTCACCACCAGCACCCAGAGGCCCAGACAGCCATCCTTCAGGCTGACCAGGGCAAAGGGGGTATAACTTCCGGCGATCAGGAGGTAGATGGAAATATGGTCAAAGGTCTGGAGGATTCCCTTGACCTTCCAGCGCCGGGTCAGGTGGTAGAGGGCAGAGGCGGAATAGAGGACCAGGAGGGTGGTGCCGTAGATGGCGGCGGAGACAATGCGTCTGGGCTCTCCCATCTCTGCCGTCTTCACGCACATGAAGGTCAGGGCGAAGATGCTGAAGACCGCCCCGGCGAAATGGGTGCCGAAGTTCGCCCACTCCTCACCCTTGGTACGGTGGAAGTCATCCCCCCAGTGCTTCATCTGATCCAGGATTTTCTGAAGGCGGCGCTCTTTCCGGGAGGGGACGTCGCCGGGAGAATCCTGGGAGGGAGGCATCAGGGGGGAGGCGGGGCGAGACATGGGCGTGCAGAAGGCAGGAGGCGAGAGACGAGATTAGGCGTGCAGCATGTTCTGGCCGCCGGTGACGGGGATGGCCTGGCCCGTTTCGTACTGCTGTTCCACGCAGTAGACGATGGCGCGGCCCACATCCTCGGGAAGGCATCCCCGGTGCATGGGAACTTTGGCCATGTAGAATTCCCGGACATCCTCCACGGAGGTGGCGCCGGGCACCTTGCCCGCCTGAAGATACTGGACGAAGAGGCCCTTCACCGGATCACTCCAGAGGGGACCGTCCAGATAGTTGCCCGGGCAGACAGAATTCACCTTGATGTGGCTGGTCACCAGTTCTTTGGCAAAGGACTGGGTGAGGCCAATGCCGCCGAACTTGGAGCCCGCATAGGCCCCGTTCCGGTTGGACCCCTCCAGACCACTCTTGGAATTCACCTGCACAATATCCGTCCAGGGACTGTCGGGACGGGTCATCTGGCGGGACATCACCCGGGCGGCGTGCTTGCAGCAGAGGAAGTATCCCAGGTAGTTGATGTTGGTGACGAAGGAGAAGTCCCTCAGGGAGAGTTCCATGACGGAGCCGGAGCGCACCACGCCGGCGTTATTCACAAAGAGGTCGATGCCCCCCACTTCCCGGACCACGGAGGTCATCATGGCCTCCACGGAGGCCTCGTCCGCCACATTCACCTCCACGGCGAAGGCCCGGTTCTTTCCGTAGGTGCGGTTCAGTTCCTCGGCGGCGGCCTGGGCGCCCTGGTAGTTCATGTCCGCCAGGACGAGGGTGCCGCCCTCCTGGGCCAGATGCTGGGCGATTCCCAGGCCGAAGCCCTGGGCCCCGCCGGTCACCACGCAGACCCGGTTCTGGAGGCGGCTGACCCTGCCGGCGGCGTTGACCGAGCGGCGATAGGACTCCACCTCCCAGTTCTCAATGAAGGAATATTCCTTCTCGGTGAGGTAGAAGACTCCGCCGAAGGCCTGGGTCAGGGCCTCGATTTTCCGGGCATTTCCCAGGGCGATGGCAGTGGAGAGAGCATCGTTGCGGGAGGCGCCCACGGTGAAGAGGGCTTTGCCGGGGACTTCCACCACCTTGGGCAGGTATCCCCGTTCCTTCCGGAAGGCCTCCAGGGCCTCCGCCGTGGGTTCGCCCCGGAAGGCAAAGGACTTGGCGTAGACCACGTGGTCGGGGGTCAGGGGACCGGCAAAGGCGGCGCCCCGGCCCAAGCAGTGAACCACCGGCAGGGGTTCTCCGGGAGCGGCCAGCAGGCCCCGGAGTTTCGGGGCGGTCTCCACCAGATCCTGGGTCTCCACGGCCTCATAGGCGGGTTCCTCCAGGGAGACTCCAGCCTGGGCATAGGCCTTCCGGAGGGTTTCCATCACCTGGGCATAGGTCTCCTCCACCTCCTGGGCGGAATTTCCTCCGATGAAGACGCCGTGCTTCTGGAGGAAGAGCACCCGGGGCTGTTCCCCGCCCCGGCGGGCGGCGGCGGCATCCAGCGCCTCCTTCACCAGGAAGGCCAGCGTGCTTCCGGGGTTGCAGTAGTCCATCCAGAGGGCCTCGGGGAAGAGTCTGGCGGCGGCCTGGGGGCCGTCCTGGGCGCAGGTCAGGCCGTTGACCAGGGCCGGATGGGTGTGCACCACAAAGGGATACTGGATGACCTCATGGACGGGGGCCTCCACGGAGGGGCGTCCCGCTCCCAGAGGGCGGACGGCGGCCAGCTGGAGATTCTTCACCACCTCTTCCCGGGCTTCGGCGGGCACCTGGGGCGCCAGGGCAAAGACCTTCCGCAGTTCCTGGCGGTCCATCTTGAGGAACTGCTCCGGCTGAATGGTGGCCAGGGCCACGCCGGAGGGTTTGATGAACAGCTCCGTTTCGGTCTTGAAGGAGGTATTGCCGCCACCCAGGAAGACGTAGTCCGGATCAGCTCCGTACTTGCGGGAGAGGGCGGCCAGGGAGGCCAGGGATTCTGCGGTGCTCATGCGCGTCGATTTTCCTTATTCTTATTTAGAGGGAGAGAGAGATGGAGGCGTAGATAGGTAGGCACATCAAGGTTTCCTCTGGAATCCCAGATGGCGGGACGAAGACTGGCGAAGATGCCCCTGGGCATTTCGTCGAAATCCATGCCTTTGGGGTGGTCCAGGGAGTTGGGGGAGCCGGGGGCGTCCACCCGGGGCAGGGTAAAGAGTGTCAGGAAGCCGATGGCGGTCTCCGCGATCCAGCGCACCGCCTGGGCATAGGCATTCTCCCGGCTGACATCGGGAAAGAACTGTCCCAGCCGTCCGCAATTCAAGGTCAGCACCTCGAAATGCTGGGCCTGAAGGACGCCCAGGGTCTGGGCGGCCCGTTCCTGCAGTTCCCGGGAATCAAAGGCGTGGGGCAAAGCGGCGATGGTGACGGCGGGGATTCCCCGCTGCTGGGCCAGCAGCAAGACCGCCTGGGTGTAGAAATCTCCCGTGGCCCCGCCCAGGCAGGTCACCACCAGAAGCATCTGGCATCCCGCCAGCCGGGAAGAGAGCCCCTGCTCCAGGGCCTCCCGGGCATTCTGGGCGGCGGTGCCGGCAGGCAGAGCGGGGGGCGGCGGTACAGGAAGGCACTGGAGGGTGCGCAGGGAGGCCAGCTGTTCGGCATCCGCATCCACCGCCAGGATGGACTGGGCGTCCAGGGCGCCTCTCTGATAGAGGTAGAAGGCGGCGCGGGCGCCGGCGGTTCCCATGCCCAGCAGGAGGATGGAAGGTTTTTCCGGGGCGTTCTCCGGAGAGGGGGTTGGGGCGATCTCTTCCATGGTTTACCAGTCCCTGACGCTTTTCCAGAATGCCTTGAGACTACCCAGGAGTCCTTCGTTATCCTCTCCCTCGGAATGTTCCCGGAGCTGTTCTTCCTGGCAGGAGGCCCGGAGGAGTCCCATCACCATGGCCTCCTCCGGCCCGAAGGTCATTCCGTCTCTTCCCTGGACACGGTAGGGGGTTCCCAGGCTGACTTTCCGTTCGGGGAAGACCTTGCCCACCACCAGCCCGATCTGGGGAAGTCTGGCCCCCGGGCCGGTGAGAATGATTTCGTTGCCCACCCAGTGGTGGGAGTTTTCCTCCTCCAGGGTTTCCCGCACCAGCTGGAAGATTTCCCGGATGCGGGCCTCCATCACCATCTCCACGGCGGCGCTGCACACCTGGATGTAGCGGCGATTCCCCTCCAGGTTCTCCTGGATATTCAACAGCCGGGCCTGGCCATCCTGCTTCACATCCAGAGAACAGCGGATCCTCTCCATGTCCTCCACCAGCTTTCGGGCCGTGTCCAGCTGCACCCCCAGGGCGATGGCCAGATCGTTGACCACATGATCCATACCCACGGGAATCTGTCCGCAGGCCACGGCCCCGTAGCGTCCCAGGATGACATAGGAGGTCATGCCGGCCCCCAGGTCCACCGCCAGTCCGGTACATTCCTCCATCATGCTGGGGAGGAAGATGCCGCTGCTCAAGGCGATGGGTGCGTAGACCACGGTGCGCACCAGGGCTTCCGGAGGAAGGGCATTGCGGACCACGGCGTCAATTTTCTCGTGGGTCTCCGCCTCCTCCGGGAAATAGAAGGACTCTGCCGTGAGGGAAGTGGAGACCTGCCCCACCGCATTGAGCCGCAGGCGTCCGTCCGCCAGGCGGAATCCCCGGTTGATCAAGGGGAAACAGCACACCATGCCGTCCACGGGTTCCGGCTCCCAGGATTTCTTCCCCTGATAGATCAGGTGCATGGCCTTGTTGACCTCCTCCTCGGTGATGGCCTTCCGGTCATCCAGAGGCAGCGTGGCGGTGGCGATCTTCCGCTGCACGTGGACGCCGGAGATGCAGAGGGAGAGATTTCCGGGGAAACCCTCGCAGTCGGCCATGGTCCAGGCCTCCTCCAGGGCTTTGGTCAGCTGTTCCGTGACGATGGCCGGGGTTTCCGGCTCGTCCCGCCGGATTTTCAGGGAGGGGACCTTGGCGTAGCCACGCACCAGGAGCTGGCTGGTGGGGTCTTCCCGGTTCTCAAAGGAGGCCACAGCCACCCGGATCACGTCGCTCCCCAGCACAATTCCTGTAAAGATGTCCCGTCGTTGTCTCATAAGCGGGGTTAAATATAACCATGCCCTGCCACTCCGCCCCCCTGGGATTTCCCGGCTTCTCCCAGTCTTGCCGCGGCGATGCCCAGGGCGGCCCAGAGGAAGCGTTTGGAGGCCACATCCTCCCAGAAGAAGGCGAAGAGGATGCCCACCGCCAGCAGGGCCAGGGAGTATTGGGCGGCAGAGGCACCCCGGGCGGCCAGGCGCACCAGGAAGGCCATCACGGCCAGGAGAGCGGGGATCCCGAAGAAGGAGAGAAGATTCAGGTATTCGCAATGGGGATCCATGAAGGTGGCATAGAGCTCCGTTTCCCCATCGAATCCATAGGGTTTCAGGATTTCCCGGATCTTCTCCTCCTGGGCGAAGCGGGGATAGAGCTGGCGCAGCCGGGCGGCGTCATGCCCCAGCAGCTTTTCCCGCCAGGTGGCCTGGAGGAAGATCTTGCCGTAGATTTCCTGGTGGACGGAGTAGTTGCCCCGCTGCTGGAAATCCACCCAGGGGCGGTGGGGGATGGCGGGATAGGTGCGGAAGAAGACCGTGGTGAGGCAGAGGCTGCCGAAGGCCAGGGTGACGGCCATGGCCAGGGCGGCGGCCAGGCGGCGATGGGCGGGCAGGCTCATGGCCAGGCCTCCCGCGAGGAGTCCCAGGGTCATGACGGACATCTTGGAGGCGGTGGCCAGCAGGGGGAGGAAGGCCAGGGCCGTCACCGCCAGGCAGACCGCCCGTTTTCCCGGGGAAGCGGCGGCGAACCAGGCGCACAGCCAGGGGAGGCAGAGGAGAACGGGCAGGATGTAGGCGCCCCCCAGGAGATTGGGATTGGAGAAGAGAAACTGGTAACGGGTCACCAGGGCATTGGGATCCAGGGTTGCGAAATGCCGATCGAAGTAGAGGAGCCCTTCCCAGCACGTTCCCTGGACGGGGAGGAGTTTGGTGCAAGCCCACCCGATCCAGAGGATGGACAGGAGAGCCGCGCCCCAGCGGAAGGAGGCCTGGGGGGACGGAAGGGGGGTGAGGCGCAGGAAGAGGAAGATCAGCCCCATGTAGGCGAAGACCCCCAGGTCATAGAGGGAGCCGCATCCCCGGAGAAAGTGGTCGGCCGTGGCCAGAAGCATCCACAGGGCGGCAAAGGCCAGGCAGGGAAATTCCCGCAGGCAGAGCGTCCCCAGAGTTTTCCGCTGGTTCCAAAGCTGCCAGAGCATCAGGGGGACGAAGCATTCGGAGAGGAGGAGTTTTCCGCCCTGGGGGAAGGGGAGGAAGAGGCTGACCAGGAAGGCCAGGGCTCCCCAGGAAAGGAGGGTTTGTCGCCGGGTGTCGTTCATGGAAGAATGAGGCGGAAGGCGGAGGGAATGGGGAAGCGGGCGGAGAGCTCCTGGGGGGTGGCCCACACAAAGGGAAACTCCGGGGGCACCTGTGACAGGCGCACCTGGTAGTTGGTCATGCTCCACTCCTGGTGGGTGAAGAGATGGGTAGTGGCCGGCAGAGAACGCAGCTCCGCCTGATCCCGGGAGATCCCCCAGGCGCCCAAGGCCTTCCAGGCCCCAGAGACCCCCAGGCGCCCCGGCACATGGGGCGGCTCCCACATCCCCGCCAAAAGCCCCCGGGCAGGACGCTGACGCAGGGCCAGGCTCCCGTCCTCCCGAAGAATCTGGAACACCGTAAGGGGAAGGCAAGGACGGACCGGACGGCGCCGGGGAGACGGGAAGACCTCCTCCTCCCCCCGCTGATGGGCACGGCAGAACTCCGCCAGGGGGCACTGGCCGCAGCGGGGATGCCCGTGGGGGATGCACACCACCTCCCCCAGCTCCATCCAGGCCTGGGTGAAGGCGGAGGGAGAGTCGGTCTCCCGGATCCCCTGCTCCAACAGCTTCCGGGCCTGAAGCGGGGAGACATCCCGGGCCAACAGACGGGAGAGCACCCGCACCACATTGCCGTCCACCGCTGGATGACGCTCCCCCAGCACAATGGCCCCTACGGCGGAAGCGGTGTAGTCCCCCACTCCAGGCAAGGCACGCCATCCCTCCCAGGTGCCGGGAAAGCCCCCCGACTCCACAATCCGACGGGCCGCCTCGTGAAGATGACGGGCACGGGAATAGTACCCCAATCCCTGCCAAAGCTTCAATAACGCCTCCTCCGATAGGGACGCCAAAGACTCCACCGTGGGACAAACCGCTAAAATGCGCCCGTAGGCCTCCGTCACCGCCTCGATCCGGGTCTGCTGAAGCATGATCTCCGATAGCCACACGTGATAGGGATTCGGAGGATTCTCCCGCCAGGGAAGAGGACGGGCATTTTCTCGAAACCAGGCAAGAAGACAGGTGATGTGACCAGAGGAAATCATGGCCGGGAATATACTCCCCTGCCGCCCGTCGGACGCCCCTGGGCCGTTCCAAAGACGACCTGGAGGCGGGGAGGAAGGGGAGAGAGGGGGTACGGGAAAGTTTCTTCCCTGGCCAGGAAACGGGAAGCCATCCCGGGCGTGGCCTCCTCCGCCGGGGGGGGGTGGTCGGGGCCATCCCCTCGCTTCCGTCCACAGCCAGGAGAAAGGGGGGCGCACTCCCCTGGGGCTTCTTTCCCGTCGGCCCCATTTGCAATTTTCTCTTGAGGGAATATCTTAACGTTGCTGTCTACGATTCTGGGTCTCCATCGTCTAGTGGCCTAGGACACCAGGTTTTCATCCTGGTAACAGGAGTTCAATTCTCCTTGGAGATGCCATTCCCAGACATAGTCTGTTCTGCGGAGAGGTGGCTGAGTGGCCGAAAGTAACGGTTTGCTAAACCGTCGTAGCAGTAATGCTACCGGGGGTTCGAATCCCCCCCTCTCCGCCATTTCCTTTCCGCTGAAGCCGCTGGTCCCCCAGCGGCTTTTTTGTGCCTATGCGGATGCCCCCCGCAGCACCTCCCACGCCGTCGAGTAAATCACGGACTTACTTTTCCACGAGACGCATCGATGTCATGGATTGTTTTCATGACGAATACCATCTCAGGCTCGTCGAACCCAATCATAGAACACAGCTGAACATCGATATCTTTGGAAAAATCTATTATCCTGTTTTGTTTCGTATAATTTCCCAAGTCAGGAACTTCTTTAGCCAAGGAAGATAAAGATTCATCTGACATTCGAAACAGAAAACGAATGATATTAGAATTACAATATGATAAAAAGTTCTTTGCTTCTTGTTCCGTTTTGAACATACCAAGCGCTAAACGGGAGCGACCAAATGCAGAATGATTATCAAGAACCTCAATCTGCCAATCACGTTTCTGTCCACCTGCATTAGCACTTGAAACAACAACTTTCCACAAGCTAATTGAGTCCTGGTTTGAAGGAATGACCTTTCTATCTACAAGATACCATTTAGCACGTCCAGCTTTACCTGCTTGGTCATTTGTTAGAAGCTTGACCTTTTTATTATAATCGGGAACGGACTGTCCATCCAATGGAGTGACCAACTCAGAATGCATCTCAACAAAATCACTTTCGATTCCATAAAATGAACGAGAATAAACATTATTAGATAATGCATTGAATCCATGTTTCTTCATGAAATCTCTTGTTTTCTGGAGGATTGAAAGATTTCTTGGATTTAGTGGAATCAACTCATCTCCAGGCGCAGACAATTTATAAGCATGACTATTACCGTCCACATGGTAGACATATGTAAAACCCGGTGTTGTTTTTCGCATATCCTTGAATACCAAGGTAATGCCATCACTAATAGCGACAGAGGGGAATAAATCGGCTGCATTCTGATAGAAATCAATTCTGACAAGATGGGGGTCATTGATTTGAGATAGGCCAAATTTTTCCATTCCCTTTCCAGACCGATGAAGCCATCTACCACCTGGATAAATCAATGAAGTATACTTACAGGAAACCCTATCTGCTGCAATTTGAAAATAGTGAAAGACGTTTTGACGAGGAGCTTGCCCATTGGTTTCTGAAACTTTTTTTGCAACTTCCTCTTGATACGGGGGATTCCCCACGATGGCATCGAATTCCAGCTGTTTCATTTTCAGATCCTCATGATTCCAATGATTTCCGTTTTTGACTTTTTCCACGAACCGATCGGGGTCATACTTCAGGGTATGGATTAGCTCCTTGAAGCATTGGGTATTCACCTGTCCGGTTTGGTACCCCATGAGCGTTCGTCTTGTGATGGATACGGCCATGGGCGTTTTGCAGACCACAAAGAGATGATTCCCGACCACCTTCTTCCAGCATTTTGTGCGCCACTGGGGTGAGATTTCCTCTTCGGGGACGGCGCCGATGGCATTTCGGTACAGGGAATAGGCCACATACAGGGGATACAGTCCGGACTTGGAATTGATTTCCAGGATGCGTGACTTGGTGTTTCCGAAGAGTCGTCTGGTGACCTCCTCCTGTTGGACATAGCGTGGCTCTTCCAGGGTTTCGGTGAACTCCTCATTCCAGAAGCACCATCCGCCGATGGTGTCGGCCAGGTGCATGTTCACCACGCGCCAAGGGGTGAGGACCGTTTCCTTGTCCGGGTTTTTGAAGTAGCTGAAGATCCGTGCGATTTGCTTCACCCGTTCCGTGGGGGCCAGCTTGTCCGCCGAGCGTGCCAGACGGCGAATCTCCTTTCCCGCATTGACGAAGACATCGGCGTCGTAGTATTCCACGAACTTTCCGAAGATGGCCTTGGTCACGCCCTCGGGCATGAACTCCTTCCAGGATTCCTCATCCACCAAAGAGGGGAACTCCTGGAGGGTGATTTCCTGTTCCCAGGGAACGTCGGCGCCATAGATCAGCAGGGGCATTCGGATGGAGATGGCGCGAAGAATGGAGATGGCGCGCTTGCGCTCTTCCTTTTTCTTCTTCAGCTCCGCCAATCTTGCCTTCTCTTCCTCTGTCTTTTCCTTGTGGGGCTTCTTGTTCTCCGGATCCTTGGCATGCTCCTCGTCATCAAAGCCTTGGTCGTCGATGATAACGGAAGTCGGCGTGACGGTCTGTTTGGATTCCCCCACAATCCCCTTCAGCTCCTCAAACTTGGTCAGATCCACGTCGGTCAGATTCATCAATTTGTCCGAATAGATGGCCGGGTCGTCAAAGCCGTTGCGAATCGCCTTCATGACGAAAATATTCTTTAGCTGTCCCATCATCTTGGGAACATCATAGGGTTCCATGCGGGTGCCCTCGATGGAAATCACGGGGCAGTAATTCAGGAAATCGGCGAGGGCCTTCTTTGCCTTTTCCTCCTGGGAATTGTTCTTGGCTACCTTCCGGGAAATCTGGACCGTTTCCGCCAACACCCGCAATGTCCGGTCCGGGGCGAAATCGAAGACGTAAGCATTTTCCTTTTGCTTGCCGTCGATGCAGCCAGCGGACTGGACACGGAAAATGGTCTGCATATAGGCCGAGGCCGCCACATTGACGGAGCCTGCCAGCATCATGACCCCCGTCCATTCGGGAACCGTGACGCCCGTGGTCAATCTGCCACAGGAGAGCGTGATGGAATATTCGTGATCCTGAATCGTCTTTCGGACCTGGGCCAAGGCGTCGTCATAATGTTCTTCCTCGTAATCGTCGCCTTCCCCGGCCACATTGGCAATGCCAAAATGCTGGAACACCACGTGGTCATGGAGCATGTTGCTCAATGCCTTGGCGGCGGCGACCCCAGGCACCATCCAGAGAGTGTGCTTGAAGAGCGCCCGGGTTTCCTTTGTGGAAAAGGGATAGCGGCTGGTTTCGGATTCCTTGGTGATCAAGTGCAGGAACTGCTTCACATCCTCCCGGTGGATGAAATCTCCCACCTTGGCTCCCTCTGGCATTTTTCGGCCGTCCTGCTCTTCGTCGCCGGTCCATGTGCGGAAGAACTCCCGGAAATTGAAGGCCTTTCCCTCCAAATCCTCCTGGGTGTAGTCCTGGAAGGATTCCCCCAGAGAGTAGGTGAGGATATTCAGCTGTGGCAGATCGGCGTAGGGATTCGGCTCCCCGGGATGCTTCTCCTCCCAGGTGTTCTTCCGGTTTTGCTCCATGACGTAATCCCACACATAGATGGCCTCCTCCTCATATTGATCCAGAATATTGAACGGGGTTCCAGAGAGCGCCAGGACCTTGGTGTGCTTCTTGACCATCGCCTTGACCACGGCGTCTCCCAGACTGGTCTGGGTTCCCTCATGGGCTTCATCCACAATGACCAAGTCCCAATCCAAGTCGAAGACGCCCTCGTTCTTCTTGAACTTGCCGCCCACGCGCTGGGAGCCACGCAAATCCTGGAGGGAGGCGAAGTAGATAAAATGCTGATGGCTATGCACTAGTTCCGCCAATTTCTCGTCATTCGCCTGCTGGTCATGGGGATTGTAGCTGGAAGCCGTCAGCGCGGACTTGTCCACATAGAGGTAGGGGACCTGGTCGCTCTTGCGGAAGATCTTGTGAAAATCCTCCTCCCATCCATCATGGACCACAGGGCGGTGGGTGATGATGGCCACCTTCGGGAAGTTGCCTTCCTTGATGACCTGCAGGGCGGTCAACGTCTTTCCGAAACGCATTTTGGCGTCCCAGAGCATGTCATTCTTTTTCTTGAACCGGGCCAGGGTCTTATCCACGGCGTCCCGCTGTTCCTCCCGCAATTGGATGGGGGGGGCTTCCGTGGGGACGTACTGGGAGGACAAGGCTGGCTTGCCTTCCTTCACGGCTTGAATGGCCTTCTTCACCGTCGGCAAATCCACTTCAAACCATTCGCCTGCCGTGGTTCCCTTGAACCCCCTTTTCTCCACGTGGGAATGCACCAGGACGGCATGAACCGCCTTGTCCTTAAAACCATCCCGAAAGATCTTTCCTTCCTTGTTTGTCTTCTCCCTGACGGCGATTTCCGTGTAGAGCAGATTCGCCTTGACCCCGACGGTGTTGGTATAGCTCTTGATGCGCTTCATGGCCGCCGCATTCAGTTCAGGACAATTGGGGGGCAGTTCGTCAGCGTCTTTCGGGGTGTTGACCTCCGTCATTCCCACCTTCAGACACCCCTTGTGGTCCGGGATGTCCACGGAGAAGACGTAGATGAGTTTGTAGTTGCATGTGGGGGAGAACGAGAAGGGAGCCGCAGTCATGATTTGGCCTCCGGGATCGGTTCAAAAGAAAAGGGCGGCAGGAAGAAGCACTGCTTGCGGGTGCGCCATGCCATGATTCGGCAACGGGTGCCGTTGTGCTTGGTGACATCGTTCTTCTGGCAGCCTGGGCAGGGCTTTGGCTTGCCCGTTTCCATGCCGGAAAACAGCAGGGGAGTGGCTTCCCTCTCTTCGTGGCAGGATTCCGGCACCACATACTTCATGCCGTCCATCTGCCAGATATTCCAGCAGACCACTTCGGCGCAATGGCGGAAGAAGACCCGGGGCACCTCGGCATGGAAGGCCTGATGATAGTAGTCCTTGATGGTCCAAAGGATGTTTTCCCGGGCCAGAAGCACATTGTCCCCCTGATACTCGTATCCGTAAATATTCTGCAGGGCAATCAGCGCCCAATACTTCCACTTTTCACGGTCGCCTGCCGTATTCTCCGTGATCACCCGCAGCTTGCGGTCCAGCAGACCAATGCGCTCCGGCAAAGGGATGATATTGCCGGTCACGGTGTCGTATCGGCTAGCGAGATAGGGGGCTTCTCCACAGGTGATTTCCAGCCGGGTCGCCCTGACGTATTCCTGCCACGTCTTCCGGGTAGTGAATCGTATGGGCTTCTTTGTCGCCTTCCAGGTATTGCCTTCGGGGGTGTCCATCTCTCGATTGAAAATGGGCTCCTTGCGCCCAAACCACGCCGCATCCACAAGATTGTTCTGCTTGTTGCACACCCAGGAAGGCGTGAAGACCTCCGCCTTCTGGCGGGTGCGCTTGTCCTGCTCCTGCTGGGATTTGGCAATGCGTGGCTGGATGACGAGAGTCTTTTCTCCAGTAATCCGTTCTGGAAGGATTTCATCCTTGGCGCCGTAGCCTTCCCCCAAAGGGGCATAATCATTGGTCGCCCAGAGGATATTCCGTCCTGTGGAGCAGTCTTTCAAAAGCCACTTGAGAATCTCCTCATCTTCCCGAAGGATATCCGTTTCCAGAAGGTCGAGCATTCCCAATTGGCGAAGGGATTGGCTTATCGCCATGTCTTGTCCTTTTGTCTTGTCCCGTATTTCCGTGCCGAATCATGCAAGGAAATAATGTAAACACTTGCCCGGGATTTCCCTCTGAATGGCCCCGCAAAATACAGGCTGATTCCCTCCTTTATACTACATTATGTCCTCCCGCAAGAATGGGGATGACCGATTCGTTCCCTCCCCGAGAACGGATTCCTTTTTCTCCTTTTTGGGGAGAAG
>JAEDNW010000063.1:0-13594 GCA_016302315.1 Lentisphaeria bacterium | reverse complement strand
CTTTGGAGAGGGCAGGAAGGAGCATGGCGGCCAGGATGGCGATGATGGCGATGACTACCAGGAGTTCGATGAGAGTGAAGGATTTTTTCATAGGGGAGCTGCAGATGTTTGGGAACGGGGGATATCATCAAGGAGGGCCCTGTCAGCCCAGGACCTCAGTGGTTTTAGAAAGTATAGGAAACAAATTCAAAAAAGCAAGTCCGCAGGGCAAAAAAAAATAATCCCGAGAGGGAGGTGCCTCTCGGGATTATTGGAAATTGGTAGCGGGAGGGGGATTTGAACCACCCAACCTTTAGGTTATGGGCCTAACGAGCTACCAGGTTGCTCCATCCCGCAATTGAATGATGCTGTCATTTTCGGACAACGAGGCGTACTTTAACCCTATTTCCGACGATTGCAAGCCGGATGGTTTAGATTATTGCGTTTTTCTTTTCTCCCCCCCCCCTGGATCCTCCCCCTTTTCCCCTGCGTCACGCGCCATGATGAACCCCATTTTTGTCCTAGGCAGCACCAACACCGACATGACCATCCGGGGGGAGCGTTTGCCCTTGCCTGGGGAGACCATTTCCGACGGCTCCTTTTTGATGGCGGCGGGGGGCAAGGGAGCCAATCAGGCGGTGGCGGTGGCCCGGCTTTATCCCAAGGGGCGTTGCGTTTTCCTGGGCAAGGTAGGCGACGATTTGTTCGGGCGGGAGACCGAGGCTCGATTGAAGGCGGAGGGCATTGAACCCCGGCTGGTGGTGGATCGGGAGCAGGCTAGCGGAACCGCCCTGATTCTGGTGGATCGACAGGGACAGAACTGCATCTCCGTGGCTCTGGGGGCCAACGGCACCTTCTCCCCCCAGGAAGCCCTCCCCCTCCTCCAAGACCTTTCCCAGGCCGCCGCCCTGCTCCTCCAGCTGGAAACCCCCATGGAGACCGTCCTCCAGGCCGCCCGGGCCGCCCGGCAGGCAGGGGTGCCGGTCCTGCTGAACCCCGCGCCCGCCCGGGAACTTCCCCCGGAACTCTATCCTTTGCTGGATTGGATCACCCCCAACGAGAGGGAAGCCCAGCAACTCACCGGCGTCCCCGTGGAGGACGAGGAGAGCGCGGCCCGGGCGGCGGGCATCCTGCAGGCCCGGGGAGTTCCCCATGTGCTCATCACCCTGGGCAGCAGGGGATGCTGGTGCAGCGCCACCGGCCGTCTTCATCCCGCCCGGGAGGTGAAGGCGGTGGACTGCGTGGCAGCGGGAGACACCTTCAACGGCGCCTTTGCGGTGGCCCTGGCGGAATCCCTGTCCTGGGAGGAGGCCATCGCCTTTGCCCAGGAGGCGGCGGCCCTCTCCGTCACCCGTCCCGGAGCCCAGCCCTCCATTCCCCGGAGAGAGGAACTTTCCCGCTGACCCCCATCGTCCCGTCCATGCCCATCTCTCCCTCCCTCTGGCTTCCGCCGTCCCTTCTTTCCGCCCTTTTGGCCCTCATCCTGCTATGGGGCTGCGCTCCCTCCGCCCCCCGCCAACTCCTGGAGGAGATGACCGCCGCCCAGCACTTCACGGAGGGGCAGGCTCTGGCGGGGGAGCCGGAGGAGCTTCCCCTGGCCCTCTGGCACTTCGGCCAGTGTCTAGCCAAAGCCGATCCCGGCTCCACCCTGGCGGACAGCGCCGCCCTGGAACGGGAGAAATGCCTCCAGCTCCTCCTGCGCAACCAGGAGCAGGAAGGAGGAGCGGCCAGTCGGCGGCGGGAATTGGAGGAGGAGAACCGTCTTCTCCGGCGGCGCGCCAGCGAGCTGGAGGCCTGGCTCTCCCGCCTCAAGACTGAAAATCTCCTCCTGCGGCAAAGCCTCTTCCAGGCCCAGGAACGGATGCAGACCCCACAATGACCCAAGCCACCTTCACCTTCATGGGTTCCGGCACCAGCCGGGGCGTGCCCATGCTCTGCTGCGACTGCCCCGTCTGCCGCTCCCAGGACCCACGGGACCGCCATACCCGATCCTCCGGACTGGTCACCGCCGGCAACACCCGCATCCTTATCGACTGCGGCCCCGATCTCCGGGAACAGCTCCTCCGGGAACACATCACCTCCCTGGATGCCGTCTGCCTCACCCACCCCCACTGCGACCACCTGGACGGACTGGACGACCTCCAGGGACTCACCGTCTTCTCCCGCCAGGAACTCCCCTTCTACAGCTCTCCGGAAAACCTGGCGGTGGTCCACCAGCGCTTTGGCTACGTGGACCAGCTGAAGACCCAGCCGGACGGCTCCCCCCGCTGGAGCATTCCCCAGCTTTCCTACCGCCCCGTCACCGGCCCCTTCACCGTGGGCGGTCTCACCGTGATTCCCCTGCCCCTCTTCCACGGGCGGGCCGCCACCTACGGATACCGCATCGGGCGCCTGGCCTATCTTTGCGACTGCAGCCGCATTCCCGAGGAGACCTTTCCCCTGCTGGAGGGCGTCACCGACGTGGTGCTGGACGCCCTGCGCTGGAAGGGTCATCCCACCCATTTCAACATTCTCCAGGCAGAGGATGCCTTCCGCCGTATCGGCGCCCAGCGGGCCTGGCTCACCCACCTCACCCACGATATCCTCTATGAGCGGGATCAGCATCTGGTGGCTCCGGGGTGCACCCTGGCCTACGACGGACTTTCCTTCTCCTTCGCCCTGGAATGAGCCCCCGCCCCCTTCATGCCCCCAGGAAGCCCCTCCCCTGGGAACTTCTCCTCTGCCTCTTCTTCCTCCTTCGGATCCTCCCCTGGCTCCTGGGAGAACTCTGGTACGACGAAGTCCTTTCCCTGGACCTCTTCCTCCTCCCCAAGGACTCCCTCTGGGCAGTCTTCCGGGACTATCGGATTGCCAACAACCACATGCTGGCCAACGGCATCCAGTGGCTCTGGCTCCGCCTCCTCCCCGCCGCCGCCGGCAGCGAACTCCTCCTGCGGATCCCTCCCCTCCTCTGCTCCCTGGGCACGCTTCTCCTGGTGGCGCGGCGCTGGGCCCGCTGGCTGGGACGCCCCCTGGCCCTCTGGACCGGATTCCTCCTGGCCGCCAGCCCCCTCTTCTCCGCCTTCGGCCTCTACATGCGGGGCTACCCCCTGGCCCTCTTCCTCTCCGCCCTGGCCCTGACTTTCCTTTGGGAGCGGCGGGAGACCCGCACCCCGGCCAACGCCCTGGGACTCCTTCTCTGCTCCCTGGCCCTGCCCCTGGTCATGCCCTCCGCCGCCGTGACCCTGGCGGCCCTCTTCCTGGCGGGGCTGCTCTGCCCTCCCCGCCCCCTTCTCCCCAAAGGGAGGCTTCTGTGGCCCCTGGCGCTGGGCGGGGCTCTGGGCTGCGCCTACTACCTGACCCTATGGGCGGAGTTCCAGCGGGCCCGGGTGGAATCCGGGGGATGGGCTTCCGGCTGGCTGGTGGCCGGGCACCTGCTTCTGGCCTTTGGCCTCCATCTCCTTCCCGCCCTTCCCCTGCTGCGCCGGAGCAAGAATCCGGGCCCGTCCCTGGCCCTGGCCGGGGGAAGCCTGGCCGCCGTGATCCTGGCCCTGGTGACCGCCGCCCCCGGGGGCCACGCTCCCTTTCCCCGGGTCTTTCTCCCCCTCCTTCCCCTGATGACCCTGGCGGCCCTCCTCCCCCTGAGGGAACGACTCCCCCAGGAAATCTTCCTTTCCCGGAAATTTCTGGCCCTGGCCATCCTGCCGGGGCTGCTCCTGGGCGTGCTGGGAGACCGGCTGACCCAATGGGAGCTGTCCCGGGGGCAGACGCCTCCCCAGAATCTTCTGCAGCAATACTATCGGGGAGACGGGGGGAACCGGGCCTGGGCGGAAAGCCTGGCGGCAGAGGCTGTCCAGGAAGGGGCCCTGCCCCCCGTGGCGGTCAACCCCACGGACGCCCCCGCCCTCTCCCTCTACTGGCGCTTCCAGGGACTCCCCCTGACGGATGACGCCGGGCAACAACGCCTCTTCCCCACCAACGCCCCCCCGGGGGAACTCCTCTCCCCCGCAGCCGCCGGACAGGAACTCCTGATCCTGGTCCGCAACCCCGGAGAACTCCGGGATTTCCTGGCCCTGCTGAAGCTTCCGGAGAATCACCCCGTCAGCACGGAAGGCGTCCAGGCCAACCGGACGCTCCTCCGTCTCCGCCTTCCCTAGCCTCCCCTCCCCTTTCCTATGCCCGACGCCGTCGTCTCCGAACTTCCCGCCGAAGCCACCCCCGCCACCCTGGAATCCGCCGGACAGCTTCTTCTGCTGCTGGTGGTGGCCTTCCTGGCCACCCTCCTCCTTCTCTGGATGGTCATTTTCCTGGCCCGGTTTCTGCGGCGCCATGCGGTCCTGGGCCGTTCCCTGTCCCGGGATCCCCAGGAGGAGGCAACTCCGGAGCCGAAGAAAAGCCCCGACTGACTGCGGGATTCGCCTGTCAAGCCCCCCCTCTCCCACCCTCTGGTCTTCTCCCTGACCCCCTCCGAGATTCTCCTGCTCCGCCAGCGTCTGGAGGGCAAGGGAATCCCCTTCTCCCAGGCCCCCTACGCCCACTGGCGGGCGGCCCGGGGCAAGACCAATGTCACCGCCTATCTCTCGGGGAAGACCTGTTTTCAGGGGAGTGAGGCCCCGCTCTGGGTGCAGGAGTTTCTGCCGGAAAAGGCGGCGGGGCTTCCCTCTCCGGAGGAGGCGGCTCCCCGGGAGAGTGCCCTGGAGGTTGCCCTGAAGCAGGATCCGGCCATGTTTACGCCCCACGCCGGCATCGACGAATCGGGGAAAGGGGACTTTTTCGGCCCTTTGGTGGTGGCCTGCGCCTACACCGAGGCCCGCACCGCCGGAATCCTGCTGGATGCCGGGGTCCGGGATTCCAAGGCCGTCTCCTCCGACCGTCAGATTCTTGCCCTGGAGGCCCGGATCCGGGAACTGCTCCCCCGGCGCTTCGCCCTGGTCACCATCCGCCCGGAGCGTCTGAACCAGCTTCACGCCCAAATGGGAAATCTCAACCAGATTCTGGCCTGGGCCCATGCCCGGGCCTTGGAATCCCTCCTGGAAAATGCGCCGGACTGCCCCAGGGCCATCTCCGACCAGTTCGGAAAGGGAAATCTGGTGCGCAGACACCTCATGGAACGGGGACGCAAAATCCTGCTGGACGAACATCCCAAGGCCGAGGCCGATGTGGCCGTGGCCGCCGCCTCCATCCTGGCCCGGGCCGCTTACATTAGAGAAATCGACCGGCTCTCCCAGGAGGCGGGACTCCGCCTCCCCAAGGGCTGCGGGGAAAAAGTCCTCCTCTGCGCCCAGGAGTTCCTGAAACTCCATCCCCGGGAAAGCCTGGGCCGCTTCGCCAAACTTTTCTTCAAGACCTCCCAAAACCTCTAACCCCCCTCATCCCACAATGTTCTTCTCCGGATTCGCTGACGAGGCCTGCGCCGACCTGGCAGGCCAGATTGCCGTCACCAAGGAACTGGGCTGGTCCCATATCGAATTGCGCAACGTGGACGGCAAGGTGCTGGGCACCATGACCGACCAGGAATTCGAGGCCCTCCAGGCCGCATTGGAGGCCGCCCAAGTTCGCATCAACTGCTACGGCAGTTCCGTGGCCAACTGGGCCCGCCATCCCCGGAAGGAGGAGGATTTCCAGGCCAGCCGCCAGGAGCTTCTGGCCGCCATTCCCCGGATGCAGAAGCTGGGATGCCGTCTCATCCGGGGCATGTCCTTCCTGGTGCCCCAGGACGAACCCGGGGACTCCCCCGAACTGGAGGCCATCATCTTCGCCAAAATCCGGGAGCTGGTGAAGATCTGCGAGGACAATGGCATCGTCTATGGCCACGAGAACTGCATGAACTACGGCGGCATGAGCCACGAACACACCCTGAAGCTGCTGGAGGCCGTCAACAGCCCCGCCTTCACCCTGATCTTCGACACGGGAAATCCCTGCTTCAACTACCGCCAGCTGGGCAGCCGCCCCTTCCCCCTCCAGTCCGCCTGGGAATTCTACAGCCGCTGCAAACCCTACATCACCCACATCCACATCAAGGACGCCCTGGCCCTCCCCAGAGAGGATGGAGTCCGCCCCGACCCCGTCTTCACCTTCGCCGGCGAAGGCGCCGGAGACGTCCGGGCCATCATGAAGGACCTCCTGGCTTCCGGATACGACGGTGGCATCACCATGGAACCCCACGTGGGCTACGTCTTCCATGATCCCCAGGGAGACAACAACAGCGAGGCCGCCAGAAAATTCCGGCGGGACATCTATTTGGACTACTGCCGCAAGTTCGTCCAGCTGATGCGGGAGTGTGGCTGGAAGTGCTAGAGAAGAGGAAACCGCCATGTCCATTCCCAAGACCATCTGGCCGGGGAGCACCCAGCTGGCCCCTGTCCCCGCCGTCCTGGTGGGGGCGGGAGACGGCCGCCGTCTCCCCTGGAATCTCATGACCGCCGCCTGGGCGGGCACCCTTTGCTCCGAGCCTCCCATGGTGGGCATTGGGGTGCGCCCCAGCCGTTTCACCTACAGCCTCATCGAGACTCTCCAGGCCTTCACCGTCAATCTTCCCACGGCGGAGCAGGCGGAGACAGTGGACTACTGCGGAGTGATCAGCGGGCGGGACACGGACAAGTTCGCTGCCCGGAATCTCACCCCCCAGGCGGCCTCCCAGATCGTCGCCCCCATTGTGGAGGAGTGTCCGGTGGCCCTGGAGTGCAAGGTGCGCCAGAAGCTGGAATTGGGCTCCCACGTGCTGTACATCGGAGAGGTGGTGGCCGTCCAAGTGACCTCCGACCTCATTGACGCCACAGGGCGCCTGGATCTCCAAAAGGCCAATCTTCTGGCCTACGCCCACGGACACTACTATTCCCTGGGGCAGGAACTGGGGCATTTCGGATTCTCCGTCCGCAAAAAACGCTCCTGACCGCCTGACTCCCCCCCCTTTTTCCGCCACGCCTGCCGCCATGACTCCCGCCCCCACTCTGCCGGAACGACAGCCCCTGGATCTGCGCCCCCAACACTATCCCTCCCTGGCCTTCCCCGAGGAGGAGTGGCAGTGGTTTCTCCAGCGCTGCCAGGAACTGGAGCTTCCCGATCCCAATCCCCGGCGGGAGACCTTCCAGGCCCTCTATAGCCACCTCCATGGCGTCAACCAGTGGATGAACCTCACCCGGCTCACCACCCCACGGGACTATCTCAAGTTCTCCCTCCTGGACTCCCTGACGCTCCTGCCTGTCCTGGAGACCTTGTGCCAGCCCCATAGCGCCCTGGTGGATCTGGGCAGCGGCGGCGGGTACCCCGGACTCCCCCTGATGACCATGATGTCCACCCAGGATTTCACCCTGGTGGACTCCCGCCAGAAGAAGGTGGATTTCCTCAACGCCTCCATCCCCCTCATCCCCCGCACCGGAAAAGGGGGAGCCTGCGCCTTCCGGGGACGGGAAGTGGGGAGAGCACGGCCGGATCTGCTTCACCATGCGGAAGTGGTCACCGCCAGGGCGGTGGGCAAAGGGGTGGATCTCCTTCCCGATGCCTCGGAGCTGCTGGCCACAGGAGGCGTCTTCCTCCTGATGAAGGGGCAGAGTTGGCCCCTGGAGGAGGCCCCCGCCTTCGCCGCCGCCTGCCCCGCCTTCGGCTTCGACGTGGTGGAGGACCTGGAACTGGCTCTGGAACCCCAGGACCCCGTCCGCCACATCATCCTTGCCGTGAAGAAGGGAGCCCCCGATCCCCGAAAGACCAAACGCTTCCGATAACCCCAAAACGCCACAAGATATTGGGGCAAAAATCCCCTCCTATCCCATGGATTGTGGGGGATCATAACTTTTATAGAAAAATTTTTCCTGCCCTCATACCCTTGCAGGAAATGGAGTTATAAAAATTCGGAATGGGGACTTACAGAGAATCTCCCCCATCCACTAGATATTGTGATTGCACGCAGAAAACACCTAGATATAGTATGAAAGCTTCCCCTTCCCGGGAGTCCGTTTCCCTTGTCGGAAGCCTGGCTCCTGGCGGACGGCCCCTCTTGCCCCGCTCTCCTTGACCCTTCCCCCCTCTCCTTCTCTGGCGGGGAAGGTGTCTCTTTTCCTATCCCGCCCCTATTTTCTATTCCCCTATTCTCCCCATGGAAACCCTCACCCCATCTCCCTTCCAGAAATTCCGCAAGCGTGACGGCTTGGTTGTCCCCTTCACCACGGAGAAAATTGCCACTGCCATCTACAAGGCAGGGCAGGCGGCGGCCGGCCAGGAAGGCCGGGCCTTCACCCGGGAGGAAGCGGAGGCCATTGCCCGGGATGTGGTGGGGCAGCTAGACAATCCCCTGTGCGAATACTACGTGCAGCCGGACGGGGACGGCCTGCGGATTCCCAACATTGAGGATGTGCAGGACGTGGTGGAGATCACCCTTTCCGAGCATCGTCTTCCCGCCACGGTGGCCGCCTACAAGCGGTATCGCAAGAGCCGTGAGCGTGCCCGGCAGGCCATCCGGGTCAGCGGCAAGGGAGGTCAGGGAGCCAAGGGGGATCTGACGGACCAGAGCCTGCTGCTGGTGCAGTCCATGGGCGACGCCTCCCTGGGCACCTGGGACCGGAGCAAGATTGTCCGGAAGCTTTCCGAGAAGCTGAACATGGAGCTGGAGGAAGCCATTGCCGTGGCCAAGGAAGTGGAGAATGAGATCATCGCCAGCGGCATGAAGCGGGTCAACACCCTGCTCATCCGGGAGATGGTCAACAACGTGCTGGAGTCCCACGGCTACGCCGGGCGTCTCCGGGACCTCTCCATGTATGCCGTTCCCCGGGAGTTCGTGGAGAACCTGATGTACTCCAAGTCCAACGAGAATAGCAACATCGTCAACAACAACCCGGAGGCCGTCAACCTCTCCATCGCCGAGCTGGTGCTGAAGCAGTGGGGGCTGGACGCCATCTTCTCCGCCGAGGTCAAGGCCGCCCATGACACCGGGGCCGTCCATCTCCACGACCTGGGCTATCCCCACCGGGTCTACTGCTCCAGCCACTCCATCGAATACATCAAGAAATACGGCCTCTGCGGGCTGACCAACCTGAACACCGAATCCTTCCCCGCCCGCAGCGCCAGCGTCCTCACCGGACACCTGAACACCTACCTGGCCTCCATGCAGGCCAACTACGCCGGCGCCCTGGGCATCGCCTACATCAACATCTTCTACGCCCCCTATCTGGTGGGCATGGACGACAAGCACCTGAAGCAGGTGGCCCAGGAACTGATCTTCAACGGCTCCCAGAACGCCTTCTCCCGGGGCGGACAGACCCTCTTCCTGGACTTCAACATCCACACCGGCGTCCCCAAGTACATGCGCAGCGTCCCCGCGGTGGGTCCCGGCGGGCACTACCAGCTGAAGGACGCCCAGGGCACCATCCATCCCCTCATCGAGCGTCTCCAGGATGCCACCGACGCCAACGGCAACCACCTGATGAACCTCTACCTCAAGGAGGAGAACGGCCAGGAGCGCCTGGTGCTCCGGGAACTCTACAGCGAGAAGAACGGGCTGTACACCGACGACACCGTCACCCAGGAGCTGACCAGCCGGGGCGAGCACATTGTCTGCTATGGCGAATACGAGCAGGAAGCCCGCCGCTTCACCAGCGCCCTGCTGAAGGTCTGGGGGGAAGGGGACCGGAACGGCCACATCTTCGAGTTCCCCAAGTGCGACTTCCATGTCTCCGCCGAGACCTTCGAGGATCCGGAGCAGTACCGCATCTTCCAGGAAGCCTGCCAGCTAGCCAGCCATAACGGCTCCACCTACTTCATCTTCGACCGGGACGAGGTGACCCTCTCCGCCTGCTGCCGCCTCCGCACCACCATCACCGACAACCGGATGCTGCGTCACCCGGAGTGCCTCCGCTTCTGCGGCTTCCAGAACGTCACCATCAATCTGCCCCAGTGCGCCTTCCGTGCTTCCCGGGCCGGCAACCGCACCTACGAGGGAGCCTGCCAGGAAATTGACAAGATGATGGATCTGGCCATCCAGGCTCATCTGCAGAAGAAGAAGATGATTGCCCTGATGATGTCGGAGCCCGGGCGTCCTCTGTGGCAGGTGGGCAAGACCGCCTGCGACGGGCGTCCCTACATTGAGCTGGACAAGTGCACCTACATCATCGGCATGCTGGGCATGAACGACATGGTGAAGTTCCTCACCGGCAAGGAGATGCACGAGAGCGAGGAAGCCTACGACATGGCCTTGCGCCTCACCGCCCACATGTATTTGCGCACCAAGCAGTACACCGAGAAGCTGGGCCTGAAGTTCACCCTGGAGGAATCCCCTGCCGAATCCGCCGCCCGTCGTCTGGCCAAGGCCGACCTCCTCTACTACCGCCCAGAGGCCCTCTCCTGCTTCAAGGGCGACACCGAGGATGTGGCCTACTACACCAACTCCATCCACCTGGCGGCGGAGGCTCCCGTCTCCCTGGTGGAGCGCATCCGGAAGCAGGGTGTCTTCCACTCCCTCATTGAATCCGGCGCCATGATCCACGCCTTCGTGGGGGAGGAGAAGCCCTCTCCCGAGGCCATCGGCGAACTCATCCGCCTCAGCTTCAACCGCACCCAGGCCGCCCAGATCACCATCTCCCCCGAGTTCACCTACTGCCAGCACTGCGGCCACCAGTCCCGTGGCCTCCAGGAATGCTGCGTCCAGTGCGGCTCCACGGATGTCTTCGGCCTCACCCGGGTGGTGGGATACTTCAGCAAGATCCAGAACTGGAACAAGTCCAAGCGTTATGGCGAGCTGATCAACCGCCACCGGGGAGACTATGCAGTGGAAAGCGCCAATGCCGGCGCGGACGCCGCCTATGAAGTCGCCCAGTAACGCCGCCCAGACCGTCCTTCCCACTCTCACCGTCATTCCCCTGCCCATGTCCACCTCAAACGCCCCCCTGACGGTCCACGTCTTCGGAAAGCCCGGATGCGCCAAATGCTCCATGCTTAACCGCCGGCTGGACAAAATGCTGGCGGAAGACCCCAGATACGCCCGCTTCCACAAGGAATACCACAACGTCCTGGATGAAAACGGACTGGTGGAATTCTGCAAGACCGAATGCCTCAATCCCAGCCGCATCCCCGCCATGGTGGTGGGCACCCAGGACGAGGCCGGAAAGATCCACTACCTGGTCAACCCCACCCCGGATGCCGCCGACCCCGTCTGCAAACACTCCCGCCTCTATCAGTTCCTGGGCATCCAGACCGACTACTCCGAAGAGGGCAAGGGACTCATCACCCCCGAAATGATTCAAACCATCCTAGACGAGGCCCTGACCCTTGCGTAATCTCGAAGACAAATCCGTCATCAATGCCATGATGCGGCAGCCCAGCCTGGTGGACTATCCCGGGCATCTGGGGGTGCTGATGTTCACCAGCGGATGCAATTTCCGCTGCGGCTTCTGCCACAACGTGGATCTGATCGGGGACTGGCACGCCAAGACCTTCTCCTTCGCCATCCTGAAAGAAAGGCTGGACCATTATCGGGAGGAGTGGGTCAAGGCGGTCACCATCTCCGGCGGGGAACCCACCATCCATGCCGGACTCCCCGACACCATCGCCTTCTTCAAGGAAGAGGGTTTCCTGGTGAAACTGGACACCAATGGCTCCCACCCGGAAGTCCTCCGGGAAATCCTGCCTATGCTGGACTATGTGGCCATGGATGTGAAATGCTCCCTCCCCCACTATCCGGAATTCGTCCACTACGGGGAAATCCAGAATATCCGGGAATCCATCGCCCTCATCCGCCAGCAGGCCAAGGACTACGAATTCCGCACCACCATCCTGGAATCCTTCCACACCCCCGAAGAAATCCGGCAGACGGGACAGGAACTCCAGGGCGCCAAACGCTGGATTTTCCAGCCCTTCGTCCCCCACGACAACCTGCCCCAGGAAAGCCTGCGCACCGCCACCCGCACCAAACCCTCCTTCCTCCAGGAATGCGCGGAGGCCGCCAGGCCCTTCGTCCAGGAAGCCCGCCCCCGGTAAATCCCTATCCTACTCCACCCCGGGGTTTATCGCTCCGCTGCCCCCTCCCGGGGTAGACGGGCCTTCCACCCCGTAAACGGGGGTTCGGACTCATGATTTGGGCTTACCGGGGGTTTGGTCGCCACATAAATGTGGCTCCCGCACCGCCCCCGGAATGGAATGGGTTGCCGCTGGCGGACATGTAGCCCGGGGGGGGGGCACAGGATTTGCCCCAAATGGCCTGATATGGGCAAGCGTTTTTGAGACTTTCGAGCGTCTTTGACCCATTTTGCGACGGTACTTCTAGAAGGATTTATCCTACAGGGGATGGCGGGATGGGGGAGCGGGGTACCTTAGAACCCCGCGCGCGCGTACGCGCATACGTCACAGACTACGTTCCCCGCGAGAAACCCCCGCGAGAAACCCCCGGCGAGAACCCCCCGGGGAGAACTCGGGGAGAACTCGGGGAGAGCCCCCCCCGATCGAGGGGCCGTCCCCGAGTTCTGTCCTTCCGGGAACCTTTGGGGGCGCTCCCCGGCAGGGGCTTGGGGGCATTTCGCCCCCGCCGGGGGGCTTGGGAAGAAAAGGGGAAGGTGGGGATGCAAAAATCTCCTTGAGGGACTATGGTATGCCCATTGCCGGCAAAGTATGATGCCAGGCCCTATCCTCAACGGAGCCAATCCCGTTGTTTGCAGGCGCTCCTGTTTTCTTTTTTACCTTGGGGTGTCCTCTTTTTTTGTCTGCTGCAGACTTTTCTCCCCTTTTTCCAGGGCAGGGAAATCGCTGTGGCGTTTCGTCTTCCCGTTGTTTTTTTCCTGTGAAACCTTTCCTTTCCTCAACTGCCCTGGTGGGCTGGCCAGGCGTATGCGCCCTGTTGGTCCTGTTTCTGGACCACTTGACCAAGTTCTGGGTCTGTCACGTCTGGCCGGAGCCGGGGATGGGGGAATGGGTAGTCATTCCCGGGGTTTTCCGGCTGGTGCACTGGCGGAATCCGGGAGCGGCCTGGGGGATCTTCCACCAGTGGACCTGGCTTCTGGGGGCCTTTTCCCTGGTGGTCGCCCTGGCCATGGTGATCTTCTGGCGGCGCATCGTGGAGAAGAATTCCTGGTATGCCATCCCCTGCGGATGTCTGCTGGGCGGGGTCCTGGGAAACATGGTGGACCGGTTTTTCTTCTCCCAGGGGGTAGTGGATTTCCTGCGGTTTGAGTTCTGGCCCGCCTTCAACGTGGCGGACAGCGCCATCACCTGTTCCATCGTCTTCCTGCTGGTCTACGAATGTTTCTTTGCCCGGCGCCGCTCTGCCTCTCCTGCTTCCCCGAAACAGGAGTAGTGCGGTGAGGGAGACTTTGGTCATTCTGGGCCCCACCTGTTCCGGCAAGAGCGCGGTGGCGGCCCGTCTTGCGGCGCAGCTCGGCGGGGAGGTGGTCTCCTTTGATTCCATGCAGGTGTATGAGAAGCTGCCCATCGGGACGGCCCAGCCCGGCCCGGAGGAGCTCTCCCTGGCCCCCCATCATCTGGTAGGCTTTCTGCCCTTGCAGGAAGCCTGGAATGTGAATCGTTTTCTGCCGGTGGTCCAGGAGACCATCCGTCAGATTCAGGGGCGGGGAGGCGTGCCGGTGCTGGCGGGGGGCACGGGGTTGTATGCCCGGGCCCTGGTCTACGACTTTTCCCTGATGCCCGGAGACCCTGCTCT
>JAEDNW010000062.1:0-13610 GCA_016302315.1 Lentisphaeria bacterium | reverse complement strand
CCCCCGGATTTGACGGAACCCCCTCTGGGGGCATCCTCATGACCCCCGGCAGGGGTGGCAGGATCGCTAGACGGGGGTAGAGCGTAGCGGGAACCCCGGGGGGAAACATCCCGGCCGGGAACCCCCGGGGGAGGAGGTAGCGCCAAAGGGTGTCCCTGGGGTCTCTTCGGCGAGGAGAAGTGACCTAGAAGCCCGGGATTGCGGGAGTATATTATCCGCTTGCGTCTCTCTCCCCGCCCGGCAGGGCTTTTGGACAGGAGGTACGGCCCCCGTTTCCGGGGAAATGCCGCCCTTCCGGACCTGCCGGGACACGGTTCCCACGCACCCTCCCCCCCTTCCTCTCCCTCTCCCCCTCCTTCCATGCCAGAAGACGGCGCATCCCCATCGAAAATCCGGGTCTATTACTTGAGTTCCGGCAATCTGGGCATCGCCATTCTGGATGCTCTTCGGCAAGACGAGGGGATCCAGCTCGTGGGCCTTGGCTCCCAGCCGGATCGCCCGGTGGGAAGGAAGCATCTCCTCTCCCCCACGCCCTTTGCACGACATGCCTTGGAGGCGGGACTGGAGGTGGACCGGGTTCCCTCCGTCAATCGGCCGGAGTTCCTGGAGAAGCTGCGGGATCTGGGGACAGAGATTCTGCTGGTGGTTGCCTTCGGACAGCTTCTGAAACAGGAGTTGCTTTCCCTGCCGCCCTTTGGCTGCCTCAATGTCCACGCCTCCCTTCTGCCACGCTATCGAGGCGCCTGTCCCATCAACGCCGCCATTCTCCACGGAGATGCCCGGACGGGGGTGAGTTTCATGCGCATGGAGCGGGGGCTGGACACCGGTCCCGTCTATGTCAAGGTGGAGTTATCCATCCGGGAGACGGAGACCACAGAGGAATTGGAAGCACGGCTTGGGCATCTTGCTGCCTCTCATATCGGGAGTGTTCTGCGGAGAATCACCCGCGAAGGGCTTCAGCCCACCCCCCAGCCCCCCACGGACGAACCCAACGTACGGAAGATCGTAAAGGAAGACGGGGCCATTCCCTGGACCTGCTCCGCCCGTCACATCTTCAACATGGTTCGTGCCTATCAGCCCTGGCCCCGGGCCTATACCTGCGTGCCGGTGCAAGGGGAGCTGCGGCGCATTCAAATCACCGAAGCCACCTATTCCTCCGGGACTCCTGCAGGGGAAGCGGGCCAAGTGCTTCCCGAAAGCGGGAAAGCGCTGGTCATCGCCTGCGGTTCCGGCACTCTCCACATCCATCGGCTGATTCCCGACGGCAAAAAGGAGATGTGCGCGGCGGACTTTCTGCGTGGCAATCCAGTGATGCCGGGAAGCATCCTGGAATAATCCCCTGGCCTCCCACCCCCACGAAACACGAGGCGTTCCGCCCCCGGACTGCCGGTCCGGAAGGCTGCGGCTGCGCCCGGGGCGCCCCAGGGACACGGCCCCTCATTTTTCTCCCTCTCCCCCCATGAAACAAATTCTCATCAACTCGGAAGAACTCCAGGTCCGGGTGGCTGTCGTGGAAGACGGCACCCTCCAGGATTTCTTCATGGAACGCACCAACAAGGACCGCATCGTCGGCTCCATCTACAAGGGCAAGATCAAGAATCTGGAGCCCTCCCTCCAGGCGGCCTTCGTGGATATCGGCGTGGGCAAAAACGCCTTCCTCCACTACTGGGACATGCTGCCCGCCACCCTGGAGAAGCTGGAAGGAGACGGGGAGGAGGATGACGAACCCCCGGTGAAACCCGGCCAGGAGCGGGCCGAGGCGGATCAGGCCAGCAATGCCGAGGAAGACAATTCCTTTGATCCTCCCTCCCCGCCCCCCTCTCCCGCCGCCCACCGGGAGGCGGAGGAGGAAGAAGACGGGGAAGTCCCCCCGCCCCAGCCGGAGGCCCCCAAGCCCCCCCTGCCCCAGGAGATGGTTCTCCACGGCGAGCAGCGGGACACCGCCCAGGAATCCACCCTGACCAAGGGGCTCCTGCCCCTGGACAAGGGCCAGAAGGGTCTCATTCCCCTGGGAAAGTCCGCCTCTCCGGAGAAGGCTCCCGAGGAGGAGCTTCCCCCGGTCACCACCGATGAAAATCCCCCGCCTCTAGCGGAGGAGATTGCCGGCAAGCAGCCCCGGGAAGGGCGGCGCAATGGCAACGGCGGCCAGCCCCGGAACAACAACAATAATAACAGTAACAACAACGGGAATGGGGTGGCGCCCCGGCCTGCCGTAGGCGAGGAATCTTCCACCAGCCTGTCCTCCTCTCACCGTCGGCGTCGCCGTCGTGGGCGTGGCAACCGTGAGGGGGCGTCGGCCAACGGGGATCAGGCCCGTGGCGGTTCCCAGGGGGTGAAGAAGCCCGGAGTCTTCCGCCGGGTTCTGGAGAAGCTGTTTCCCTTTTTGAAGAAGAGCCGTCCCCAGGGGAAAGGGAAGGAGGGTGTTCCGGCGTCTGCGGCTGGTCCGCAGGCCAGGGAGCCCCGTCCTGCCCAGGGTCTCACCGCCAATTCCGGGAAGAATGAGCTGCTGCCGTTGACTCCTGGGGGGAAGACCCCGGCCCAGAAGCCAGCGGGTCAGGCCCCTGCCAAGCTGGAGAAGCTTCCCAAGGCGGAGAAGGAGAAGCCCCGGAAGCCGGAGAAGAAGGGATACACCGTGGATGACATCCCTAATCTCTTCCATGTGGACCAGGAGATTCTGGTGCAGGTCACCAAGGGGCCCATCGGCACCAAGGGTGCCCGGGTCACCACCAACCTCTCCATCCCCGGACGCTATCTGGTGCTTCTGCCCAACTGCCCCCACGTGGGAATCTCCCGCCGGGTGGAGGACCGGGAGGAGCGGAGCCGCTTGAAGCAGATGATCCGCACCATCCTGCCCCAGAACACCGGCGTCATCTGCCGCACCGAGGGCGTGGGCCTGAAACGGGAATACTTCCAGCGGGATCTCCAGATGCTCATGGATGCCTGGCACAAGGCCGAGGACACCGCCGCCAAACGCCGGGCCCCCGTCTGCGTCTACCAGGAACCCGCTCTGGTGGAACGCACCCTGCGGGACAATCTCACCCAGGATATCGACGAAATCGTCTGCGACACCAAGGAAGCCTACAATCTGGCCCTGGAAATGCTCCAGCGCTTCGACCGGCAGGATTCCATCAAGGTCAAACTCTACTCCAATCCCACCCCCATCTTCATCAAATACGGGATCAGCCAGCAGATCGAGGGCATCTCCAACCGGAAGGTGCCCCTCCCCAGCGGCGGATATCTTTGCATCGACGAAACCGAGGCCCTCATCGCCATCGACGTGAACACCGGCAAGAACCGCTCCGGCAAGGATCAGCCCGAGACCATCCTGGCCACCAACATGGAGGCCGTCAAGGAAATCGCCCGCCAGCTCCGTCTGCGGAACATCGGAGGGCTGGTGGTGCTGGATCTCATTGACATGCGCTCCCGCAAGGACCAGATGGCCGTCTACCGGGCCTTCAAGCAATACACCGCCGAGGACCATGCCCGCATCAAGATCTACCCCATCAGCGGATTAGGTCTCCTGGAAATGAGCCGTCAGCGGGAAAGCGAATCCCTGGAGAGCACCATCTACGAGGACTGCCCCTACTGCAAGGGGCGGGGCCTCATCAAGACCGCCACCAGCGTCTCCGTGGAAATCCAGCGGCGGCTCAATGAGCTCCTGGCCCGGAAGAAGGACGTGCAGCACTTTGTCATCACTGTCCATCCCAAGATCCTGGAGCGTCTGCGCACGGTGGACCACAAGGTCATGAACGCCATGGCGGCGGAGCACAACCGCCAGCTCACCTTCAACGCCTCCCCCGAACTCCATATCGAGGCCTTCCACATCGCCGACAAGGATACTGGAAAGGTCTTTTAGCCCTCTCCCGCCTCCCGTGCAGATCCGTGTCGAACATCTCACGAAACGCTATGGGGACTCCCTGGCCCTCCAGGATGTGAATCTGACCGTGGAGGACGGGGAGCTCTTCTTCCTCCTAGGCCCCTCCGGCTGCGGAAAGACCACACTGCTGCGGACCATCGCCGGCTTCGAGAGCCCCACCCGGGGAGAGATCTACCTGGGGGACGCCCCCCAGACCGGCATCCCCCCCGCCCGGCGCAACGCCGCCATGGTCTTCCAGGGATACGCCCTCTGGCCCCATCTCACCGTCCGGGAGAATGTCTCCTTCGGCCTGGAGATGCAGGGGATTTCCCGGGAGGAGCGGGAGGAACGGGTGACCCGGACCCTCCGGGAACTCCAGATCCTGGAACTGGCGGAGCGGAAGCCCAACCAGCTCTCCGGCGGGCAGCAGCAGCGGGTGGCCCTGGCCAGAACCCTGGTCATCCATCCCGGTGTCCTTCTGCTGGACGAACCCCTGGCTAATCTGGATGCCAAGCTGCGCCGGGACATGCGGCTGGAAATCCGCCGCATCTGCAAGGAAAACCACCTCACCGGAATCTATGTGACCCACGACCGGGCGGAAGCCCTCTCCATGGCCGACCGCCTGGCCGTCCTCCGGGGCGGCCGACTGGAGCAGGTGGGAACGCCCCGGGAAGTCTATCGGCGGCCCCGCACTCCCTTTGTGGCGGAATTCATCGGGGAGACCAATCTCCGGGAGGCCACCCTCCGGGAAATCCGGGAAGAGGGCGCCCTGCTGGACACGCCCCTGGGCCCCCTCCTCTCCCGAAGCCTGCCGCCGGAGGCCGCTCCCGGCATGCGCCTGGTGCTTTCCCTGCGCCCCGAGGCCTTCCGCCTCCTCTCCCCCCAGGACGCTCCCGCGAAAACGGAGAACACGGTTTCCGTGACCCTGAAGATGTCCGAATATCTGGGGGAGATCTGCCAATACGAGGCGCTGGACGCCACGGGGAGTCCCCTTCGCTTCGACCAACTCAACCCGGGGGATGACGGCCTTGTCCCCGGGCAGTCCCTTCGCCTCGCCCTCTCTCCCCTGGACGTGGTCTGCATGAAGCCGTGAGCGACGTCCCCTCCGCCACCCCCACTCCCCCGGTCTTTCGCTCCCAGGATGTGCCCCGTACCCCGGGGGTCTACGTCTTCCGGAACCAGGCCGGGGAAGTCATCTATGTGGGCAAGGCCCGGAATCTCCGGAACCGGATGCGCTCCTACTTCATGCCCTCCACCTATATGAAGGAGGAGCCCCGGCGGCGGGCCTTGATCCACTCCATCGCCTCCTACCAGGTCTTCCCTGTGGCCACCGAGGCGGAGGCCCTCCTCCTGGAAGCCCAGTTCATCAAACAGTATTCTCCACGATATAACGTGGACCTGCGGGACGACAAGCGCTACCTCCTGGTGGCCATGAACCCGGCGGAAACCTACCCCCACTTCACTTTCGAACGGGTACGGAGGGACGGCAACTGCCTCTATTTCGGCCCCTTCCCCCACGCCTACGCCCTACGGGAAACCATCCGATACCTGGAGAAACGCCTGGGCCTGCGCTCCTGCGCCTGCCCGGAACCCGGCCCGGAACAGCACCGCCACTGCCTCCAGGACGTCATCCGGCAATGCACCGCCCCATGCCTGGGCGCCATCTCCCCCCAGGACTACGCCCTCCGGGTGGAACAGGCCCTGGCCATTCTGCGGGGAGAAGAGCCCGCCCGGGAACTCCTCCGGGAGCTGGAGGAGAAGATGCAGGAGGCCGCGGGCCAACGGGCCTATGAGGAGGCCGCCAAATGGCGGGACATGGCGGGGCATCTGCGCACCGTCCTGGAACCCACCCGGCGCTTCCTCAACCAGACCATCGCCCGGCGCACCAATCCCCAGGAGAACACCGCCGGCATGGAGGCCCTCCGGGAAGCCCTCTCCCTCCCCGTCCTGCCCCGGCACATGGAGTGCTTCGACATGTCCAACATCTCCGGCACCCTGGCCGTGGGCTCCATGGTGCTCTTCCGGGACGGGCGCCCCTCCACCGGGGAATACCGCCGCTACCGCATCCGGAGCGCCGAGGCCACAGACGACACCTCCTTCATGGAGGAAGTCCTCACCCGGCGCTACGGACGGCTTCTCCGGGAAGGGCTTCCCCTGCCTGATCTGGTGGTGCTGGACGGCGGCGTCCCCCAGGTCCACACCGGGATCCGGGTCTGGCAGGCCCTGGGCCTCCAGATTCCCTTTCTGGGGCTGGCCAAGCAGTTCGAGCTGGTCATCCTTCCCGGTCACGAAAAACCCCTGGCTCTGCCCCGGGAGAATCCGGGCCTGCGCCTTCTCCAGGCCATACGGGACGAGGCCCACCGCTGGGCCAACGGCTACAACCGGCAGCTCCGGGTGGCCCGCATCAAGGCTTCCGTGCTGGAGGACATTCCCGGCGTGGGCCCCAAACGACGGCTGGAGCTTCTCCAGACCTGCGGTTCCGTCAAGCGCATCCTCCAGCTCTCCCCTGCCCAGCTGGCCCAGAAGGTGCCCGGCCTGGGGGAAAAGCTGGCCCGGACCATCCTGGAAACCCTGCAGCAGCACGCCACTCCCCCCCGCCCGGGAACCTCCCGGTAACCTCCCCCTTTCCACGCTCCCCTCTCTCCCACGGCCATGAACCACACCTCCCCCAAAGCCATCCTCCTCTACGACTGCACCCTGCGGGACGGCGCCCAGGGACCGGGCATCAATTTCTCCCTCCAGGACAAACTCCGCCTGGCCCGGGCCCTGGATGACTTCGGCATGGACTATGTGGAGGCGGGATGGCCCGGCTCCAACCCCAAGGACACCGCCCTCTACCAGGAACTGGCGGCCCATCCCCTGAAGCACGCCAGGCTGGTGGCCTTCGGCTCCACCCATCGGGTGGGCATCCCCGCCCCCCAGGATCCCGCCATGACCGCCCTGGTGGAGTGCGGCGCCCCGGCGGTAGCCCTGGTGGGGAAGGCCTCCGCCCGGCAGGCCAGGGAAGTGCTGGGGATCTCCCCCGAAGAGAATCTCCTCCTCATCCAGGAATCTGTCCGCTATCTGGTGGAGCAGGGGAAGGAGGTGTTTCTGGATGCGGAGCATTTCTTCGACGGCTACCTAGATGCCCCGGAATACGCCGTGGAGACCCTCCGGTGCGCCTGGGAGGCCGGGGCCTCCTGCCTGACCCTCTGCGACACCAACGGAGGAACCCTTCCCTACGACGTGGCCCGGATCATCCAGGAAGTGCGCCGGGTCCTTCCGGAGGAGGCCCGTCTGGCCATCCACTGCCACAACGACGCCGACTGCGCCGTGGCCGCCTCCCTGGCCGCCATCCGCTCCGGATGCCAGCTGGTTCAGGGAGCCATCAACGGCTTCGGCGAACGCTGCGGCAATGCCAATCTCTGTTCCATCCTTCCGGCCCTGGCCCTGAAAATGCCGGGCTACCGGGTGGGAGACGCCCTCCGGATCCCGGAGCTGACTCCCCTCTCCCGGCTCTTCTACGAAGTGACCCTGGTGCGGGAGCGCCCCCAGCAGCCCTATGTGGGCACCGGGGCCTTCGCCCACAAGGCGGGCCTCCATGTGGCCGCCGTGGCCAAGGCGCCCTCCCACTTTGAGCAGATTCCCCCGGAGGCCGTGGGCAACCAGCGGAACATCCTCCTCTCCGAACTCTCCGGCTCCCGGAATGTGATGCTGAAGGCCAGACAGCTGGGCATCCCCCTGACCCAGGAGGACACCCGAACTGTCCTGAAGGAACTCAAGGCCCGGGAAGCCCAGGGCTACGCCTTCGAGGCCGCCGACGCCTCCTTCCAACTCCTCCTCCAACGCCTCCTCTCCCCCCAGAAGCCCCCCTTCGAGCTGGACGGATTCCGGGTCATCATCGAAAAGCGGGGACCCTCGGAAAAATGCCTCTCCGCCGCCACCCTCAAGGTCCGGGTCAACGGACAGGAATCCGAAATCACCGCCGCCGAGGGAGAGGGTCCCGTGGATGCCCTGGATAAATGCCTCCGGAAAACCCTCCTCACCTTCTTCCCGGAAGTCAGCAAAATGCGGCTGCGGGACTTCAAGGTCCGCATCATCGACGGCTCCGTGGGCACCGCCGCCCACACCCGCGTCCTCATCGACTCCACCGACGGACAGCGGGAATGGAGCACCGTGGGCCTCTCCGAGAACATCATCGAGGCCGCCTGGCAGGCCCTCCAGGACTCCGTGGAGTATTTCCTGGAGGACGGGGAAGCCAAACACCAGGATCCCTCCCAGGAAAAGTAGGGCGGCAACGGGGGGACACACACAGGCTATGCCAGGGCCGGGAAAACGGAAATTTCCGGGAACCGGCCCGCTTCTTTTTTGTCTATGGGAATCCGTTGGGATTCCCTCCGGCGCCCCACCAGGGGCGCAAATCTTTATATCTTACTGAGTATAAACTACTTACAACCATGCAAGACGTTTCCCAGAGCACGCCCCGAGTCCAGGAGGAATCCGCTCTCCTCCAATCTCTTCGGGAGGAGATTCAGAAAGTCATCATCGGGCAGGACAACCTGGTGAGCCGTCTTCTGCTGGCGCTGGTAGCCAACCAGCATGTTCTGCTGGAGGGGGTTCCCGGTCTGGCCAAGACCTTGACCATCACCACCCTGGCCCGGGCCATCCAGGGCTCCTTCCACCGGATTCAGTTCACCCCGGATCTCCTGCCCGCCGACCTGGTGGGCACCCTGATCTACAACCCCAAGGAAGGGGAGTTCACCACCCGGCAGGGACCGGTCTTCGCCAACTTGATTCTGGCGGACGAAATCAACCGGGCCCCCGCCAAGGTGCAGAGCGCTCTGCTGGAGGCCATGCAGGAACGGCAGGTCACCATCGGCGACCACACCTTCCCCCTCCCCGCCCCCTTCCTGGTGCTGGCCACCCAGAATCCCGTGGAGCAGGAGGGAACCTATCCCCTCCCCGAGGCCCAGGTAGACCGCTTCCTCTTCAAGGTGGTGGTGGACTACCCCTCCCCCCAGGAGGAAATCCAGATCCTGCGCCGCCACGCCACCCTCCAGCCCCCGCCCCAGGTCAATCCCGTCATGACTCCCCAGGACATCCTCCGCATCCGGAGCGTCATGGACAGCATCTTCATGGACGGACGGGTGGAGCAGTATATCGTCTCCCTGGTGGACGCCACCCGGCACCCCCAGCGCCACGGCCTGGGAGAACTGGAGGGGCTTCTGCGCTTCGGGGCCTCCCCCCGCGCCTCCCTCTTCCTGGCCCAGGCCGCCCGGGGACAGGCCCTGCTCCTGGGGCGGGGATACGTCACTCCCCAGGATGTGAAGAGCGTGGCCATGGATGTGCTGCGCCACCGGGTGCTTCTCACCTATGAGGCCGAAGCCCAGGAATACACCCCGGAGAAACTGGTCCGGAAAGTGCTGGATGCCGTGCGGGTGCCCTGATCCTGACGCCCTCCTTTTCCCATGGACTGGAAAGCCATCACCCGTAAAATCCGGCTTCTGGAGCTGCAGACCCGGAAGGAGAGCTGCGGACTCCTGGCCGGGGAATTCCGCTCTGCCTTCCGAGGGGCGGGCATGGAATTCGAGGAGGTGCGGGAGTATCTCCCCGGGGACGATGTGCGCGCCATCGACTGGAACGTCACCGCCCGCCAGGGAAAACCCTACCTCAAGCGCTTCCGGGAGGAACGGGAACTCACCATCTTCTTCCTGGTGGACTGCTCCGCCTCCTCCCGCTTCGGTGGCGGCCCGGAATCCCTGGGGGATCTGGCCTCCCAGCTCTGCGCCTCCCTGGCCTTCTCCGCCGTGAAGAGCAACGACAAGACGGGAGTGATGCTCTTCACCGACCGGATCGAGAAATATCTCCCTCCCGGAAAGGGAGTCTCCCATGCCATGCGGCTCCTGCGGGAAGTGGTGGGCCATACCCCCGCCGGAGAGGGCACCGACCTCCCCGCCGCCCTGGAGACCCTGGGACGCACCCTGAAACGCCGCTCCGTCCTCTTCCTCCTTTCCGACTTTCAGGCCCCGGGGGATTTCCGCCCCGCCCTGCAGCGTCTGGCCCGGCGGCACGATGTCATCGCCCTGCTCCTCCGGGATCCTTCCCTGGAGGAACTGCCCCGTGGGGGCCTGATGACCTTCCACGATCCCGAGACCCACCAGGACTTTCTGCTGGACACCGCCTGTCCCCGCACCCGGGCGGCCTACCGCCAGAGAATCCAGCGGGAGCAGGCGGAGCGGGAACGGCAGCTTTCCGCCCTGGGGGTGGACACCCTCCCCCTTTCCCTGGGGGAAGACGTCCTCCGGAAGCTATCCGTTTTCCTGCAACGGCGTGCCCGCCGCCTCTGATCCCTTTCCCTCCCCCATGCCTCCCCTTCTTCGGAACAACCTGGCTTTTCTCTGGGGCCTCCTACTGCCCGTGGCCCTTCCGGCAAAGGGGCTGCTCCCCCTGGACACCGCCCCCCTGACCCCGGAGGACCGCCTGATGCCGCCCTCCCCCTGGCGCATTCCCTTCTGCCTCCTTCTCCTGGTTCTGCTCCTGGTCCTGGGCATCCTGGCTTTCCGGGCGGTGCGTAACCGGAGACGCCGCCGGACCACGCCTCCCCTGCCTCCCCATCGGCAGGCCCAGGCGGCGCTGGCGGCGCTGATGGCCCAGCTGCCCGAAACCCCGGCCGACCAGGAAGCGTGGATGGCCCGGCTGGCGGATCTCACCAGGGAATATCTGGCCGGTCGCTTCGCCCTGGAGGCCCGGCGCCTCACCACCCAGGAAATCGACGATGCCCTGGAGAAGGGCGTGGCCCTCACCGACGGGCAGCGACACGCCCTCTTCACCCTCCTCCAGGCCTGCGACATGGCGAAATTCGCCCGGGTCACCCTGCCCCAGGAAGAGCTGCGTTCCCTGGGAGAGACCTGCCGCCTCTTCCTTCAGGAGACCACCCCCGCCCAACCCGGCAAGGAGGAGGCCCCATGATTCTCCGCTGGGAACATCCCTGGGCCCTCCTGGCCCTCCTGCTGCCGCTCCTCCTCTGGGGCCTCCGGGCCCTGCTGCGCCGCCGGACACCCGCCGCCCTTCCCCTTCCCGGCGCCGCCCTCCATCTCCCCGGACTTCCCCGGGGATGGAGAGTGCGTCTCCGGTGGCTGCCGGAGGCGGCTCTGGCCCTGGCCTGGACCGCCCTGACCCTGGCTCTGGCCCGCCCCCAGCAGGGCAGCTACCAGCGTCCCCAGAAGTCCCAGGGCATTGCCATCGAGATGGTGCTGGACTGCTCCGGCTCCATGGGGCAGGAGATGAACTTCTTCCAGCGGAATCAGAACCGGCTGGAGACCGTCAAGGAGATCTTCCGGGAGTTTGTGCTGGGAGGGGAGACCCTGAAGCTGGGGGGGCGTCCCAACGATCTCATGGGCATCATCACCTTTGCCCGCTATCCCTACACCGTCTGTCCCCTCACCCTGGATCACCAGGCCCTGGCCTTTGCCCTGGGCAATGTGCAGCTGGTTCCCCGGGACTCCGAGGAAAACAGCACCGCCATCGGGGATGCGGTGGCCATGGGGGTGGCCCGGCTGGCCGATGCGGAAAACACCCTGGCGGCCCAGACCCAGAAGACGGCGGGGGAATATCACCTGAATTCCAAGGTGATGATCCTCCTCACCGACGGCCAGGATGAAGGCCCCCACCAGTATTCCATCGCCGAGGCCACAGAGCTGGCGCTGGCCCACGGCATCCGGGTCTACACCATCGCCATCCTTCAGGATGACCGGGTCCCCTTCTTCGCCTCCCCCTCCTACGACACCTCGGAAATCCAGGCGCTGGCGGAAAAGACCGGGGGCATTTTCCAGCAGTGCCGGAACGCCCGGGGCCTGGCGGAGATCTACCGCTCCATCGACGCCCTGGAACAGAGCCATCTGGAATCCCTGCGCTTTGTGGCCACCCGGGAACTCCAGATTCCCCTGCTGCGGCTGGGCATGGTGGCCCTCCTGGCCAGCCTCCTCCTGACTCTCACCCTGTTCTCCAGGAGGCCCTGACCGTCATGTCCTTCCTCTCCCCCCATGCCCTCCTCTGGCTGGCCGTCCTCCCCCTCCTGGGCGCCCTCCTCCTCTTCCGCCGCCACCGGCGCCAGGCCATCCTCCGCCACCTGGCCGGCCCCAACGCCCGGCGATTTTTCGCCCAGACCCTCACCCCCTTCCGCGCCACCCTGAAGGGAATTCTCTGCCTCCTGGCGCTCCTTCTCCTGATCCTGGCCCTGGCGGAGCCCGCCTGGGGAGAACGCACCGAAACCATCCGCCGGGAGGGCCGGGAAGTGGTCTTCCTGCTGGATCTCTCCCGAAGCATGCTGGCCGACGACCTGCTCCCCAGCCGTCTGGAACGGGCCAAGCTGGAGATCGCCCAGTGCCTGGAAACCCTGGAGGGGGACCGCATCGCCCTGGTGGGCTTCGCCGGGGACGCCCGGGTCTTCTGCCCCCTTACCCTGGACTACGGGTTCTTCCGGATGATGCTCCAGGAAATGTCCCCGGACGCCCTGACCCGTGGCGGCACCAATCTGGGAGACGCCCTGCGGAAAGTCCAGAGGGATGTTCTGAACAGCCAGGTCGCCAAGGGGCGGGATGTGGTGCTCATCACCGACGGGGAGGACCAGGAGTCCCTGCCCATCGAGGCCGCCAAGGCCCTGGGGGCCGCCAGCATCCGGCTTCTGGCCATTGGCTTGGGAGACGACGGCGAGGGAACCCTCCTCACTCTCCCGAATCCCCGGGGCGGCCGCACCCCTCTCCTCTACCAGGGAAAGCCCGTGCGCACCCGGCTGGACTCCCAGACCCTCCAGGCCATGGCGGACGCCACCCCCGGAGGCATCTTCGTGCCCGTGGGCACCCGGACCTTCAATCTGGCGGAGATCTACCGGCAGCTGGTGACCAGCGCGGAACGCCACCAGATCTCCGAGGAGACGGTCCGCCGGAAGAACACCCATTCCACCCTCTTCACCCTGGCCGCCATGGTCTGCCTGGCCCTCTACTGGATCCTTCCCCTGGGCAAACGTCCCCCCACCCCCTGGCTCTGCCTCCTGCTTCTCACCGCCCTCCCCCTCCAGGGAACCGAATTCCAGACGGGAACCCAGGCGCTCCGGCAACAGGACTACGACTCCGCCCTGACCCATTTCCAAACGTGCCGGGAGACCTTTGCCCCGGAGGCCGTCCCCCTCTCCCTGCTCTACAACCAGGGAATCGCCGCCTACCAAAACGGAGACTTCCCCCAGGCGGAAGGCTTCTTTCAGGAAGCCATGGAACGCAATGGCCTGGCCCCCGCCCCGGATCACGCCCTGGACGGCAAGCTCCGCCTGGGACTCTCCAGCGCTCTGCTCCAAAACGCCGCCGCCCTCTTCGCCCAGGCCCAATCCGCTCCCGGATCCCCGGAGAACGCCACCACCCCCGCCATGGAGGCGAAAACCCGGGAGGCCATCAATCTCCTGGAGGATATGCGCCCCGACGACGCCCTCCAGCAGGCCCGGGAAACCAATCTGAACCTCGCCCGGGAACTCCTGGATCAAATCCTGGCCTGGAAGGAACAGCAACAGCAGGATTCCCAGCAACAGCAGGATTCCCAGCAGGAACAGAGCCAGCAGGAACAGAGCCAGCAGGAGCAGTCCCAGCAGGAACAGAACCAGCAGGAACAGAACCAGCAGGAACAGAACCAGCAGGAACAGTCCCAGCAGGAACAGTCCCAGCAGGAACAGTCCCAGCAGGAACAGAACCAGCAGGAACAGAGCCAGCAGGAACAGAGCCAGCAGGAA
>JAEDNW010000061.1:0-13666 GCA_016302315.1 Lentisphaeria bacterium | reverse complement strand
AGCTGTCCAATGTCCTCGTGAGTGATTTTGTGGGTCTTCAGCTCAATCACCACAAAGCATCGCAGCAGCCGGTTGTAGAAGACCAGATCCACAAAGAACTCGTCGTCTTCCAGGAGAATCCTTTTTTGACGGGCGACAAAGCTGAAACCGTTCCCCAGCTCGAGCAGAAACTGCTGGAGATGCGCTATCAGCGACGTCTCCAGGTCACTTTCGTAGTATTCGGACTTCCGTTGGAGTCCCAGAAATTCAAGAACCATGGGATCCTTGAGAATTTCGGCGGGTGCCTCCACCACCCGTTCCTTTCTGGCGATGGCGAGGAGAGTTTCCTTGTCGTTGCTCAGCAGAAGACGCTCGAAAAGCAGGCTATGGATCTGGCGCTCCGTCTCTCGGGCAGTCCAGCCGTTGTTCACAGCCTCCAGTTCATAGTATTCCCGCTTGGCGGGATCATCGATTTGAATCAGCAGGCGATATTGAGTCCAGTTCAATTGGGAACGCAGCGCGTTCCCAATTGGATACACACGGTAAAACTGACGGCAGAATTTCAATTGCCGTTCGCAGAAACCACTTCCGTATTCGGCCTCCAAGGTCTTTGCCAGCGTCTTGACCAAATAGGTCCCGTAGTCCGCGCGCCCCTTTCTCTCCTGCTCTTTCCTCCCGCCGTCATCTGTCCCCGTGTCTGCGGCGGGGGGCGTCAATCCCGGGAGAGGAGCCAGGCGAAGATATGGCGGCGATAGGCCGCATTGTTCCGGTTCAGGCCGGACTGTTCCAGGAATTCATCCAGGTTGGTGCGCTGTTCTCCCCGTAGGGGCTGGATCTTGGTTGCCAGATCCGTGGGATTCTGCTCCTGGAGGGAGAAGGAGGCGGTGCGTTCCACGGGGAGATATTCGATCCAGTCCACAGGCACCTCATGGCATTTTCCGTCGCCGCCCCAGACGGAGACATAGGTCCGGCGTTCCACGCCTTTGAAGCCGTGGCTGGTGACCTGGACCTGTCCCTCGCCGCCCTTTCGGATAACCCTTCCCACCTTCAGGATATTCCGGGTAATGGACTGTGGATGGGCGAAGTATCCCTCTCCCAGGTAGTTGGCCAGGGATTCCTGTTCCCAGGAGCAGGAGAGCTCCCCGGGCTTGTATCCATAGATGGTGCGGGCGGACTGGACCTGCTGGTAGAGGGGGATGCAGAGATAGGGAGCCAGGGCGAAGAACACATGGCGGAAGTATTCTTCCGCGCGTGTCATAAACCCCTCCTCCGCCTTGTCGATGCTGTTGCTGGCGAAGAGCTGGGGATTGGTATCCAGGGAGAACTGGTTCAGATGTCCGGCGGAGATGGCATTCAGGCGTCCCAGCTTCGTAAAGGCGAAATCATCCCCGAAACCTTCCTTGTCATCCTTTAGAAGGGCAACCATCTGGGACATGGCCAGGGGGGTGAAGAGGAGGCGGAACTGGATTTCGTCGGAGCGGTCCGTGGCATGGAAGAGGAGTTCGAATTCCTCGTTGCTCATCATGGTGTATTGGGATTCGTCATCCAGATTTTCGGCGAACTTCTTCAGTTTTTTCAGTTCGCTTCTCTTTCGCATGCGGTCCAGGAAACCGTCTCCCGCCTGGGAGAGCTGGGAGGGCATCCGGCTGAAACGGAGATTCGGAGCGGCATCGTTGCCGTAGAGAAGGAATCCCCGGGTGGCATAGACGGGTTTGGGGGCGGTATAGGTGGCGGTGAGGGTCTCTGAGCGGGTGACCCAGTGGCTATGCCCCTCGGAATCCGTGACTCTCTCCCGCCAGTGGATGGTCAGGTGGCCGTAGTAGGTTTCCGTGCCCCACTCCTGGTTCAGCAGATCCAGGAAGACGAAGGGATTTCCCCGCATATCCCCGCTTTGGGAAAAGAGCACGGACTGGTTTTCCTCCAGGAAATCGGGAGGGAGCCCGAAGTCGTTGATCAGCTCCGTCATGCGTCCCGCGGTGAAATAGGGGTCGAAATTGAGCATGGGGCAGACCTGGCGAATCAGCCTGGGGATCTGTTCCCAGTCGTAGCGCAGGTTCAGGGGTTCCATCTGCTGCCAGGTGAGCCGGGTCAGTTCCTGAATCCTGGCGTTCAGCTGCGCCAGCCGCTCCTGGATTCTCTTCCTCCAGGGGAGCACCACGAGGAAGATCAGGACCAAGGCGCCGATGCCCAGCAGAAGCCCCCACAGCATGCAGGCGTCCGCATTTTCACTGGGCACCACATCCTCCAGGTTGGGGGCAACGACGGCGCAGCACCCGCCGATGGCGACCAGCACCAGCAGCACCAGCAGGAAGGTGCACACCGTATGGGTGGAGCTGGCGCTGCCGGCCTGTGCCGTGGTCTCCTCCAACTCCTTGATGCTGGCGCGGTTGGCCGCCTCATCCACCTGGGCCGCCTCCCGCAGACGCTGGAATTCCGCCTCCGCCGCCTCATGAAACGCCTGCCGGTAGCGGTCCCGGTAGCTTTCCACAGGCTGGAAGATCTCTTCCGGCACCTGGGATGACCTGGCTGCCTCTTCTGACGACATGGGTGCTCTCCTTCTTGAAGACGGGGGAGGGGCATCCGCCGCCCCCCCCTGGTCACATACTCCCCAAAGTCCCGGGACCCCTCCCCGGGGAAATAGCCTATCCGGCGGGGGGGCGTCTCCGGGAGTTTTCCTTCTCTAGAAGAAGGTCTGCCGGGCCTGGGCGCGGACTTCCACACTGGCGGTGAAGGGGATTCTCGTGGTGTATCCCGCCCGGGCGGCCACGATCTGGCGGGTGGGCCACTCGAAGAGGGAGGTATTCCACTGGGCCACGGTGTCGTTGTAGAGGCTCCGGGCCGCCGTGATCTCCCGCTGGAGATAGCTGTTCTGCTGGATGGCGTCGGCGATGGCCTTGTGGGCCTTCAGTTCAGGGTAGGCCTCCACCTGGGGGAAGAGCCGTCCGAAGGAGCGGTCCAGTCCCCGGGCCAGTTCGTTGCGCTGGGTATCGGAGAGGCCCTGTCCAGCAGGATTGATGCCGCCCCGGTAGGCCGCCACTTCGGTCATCACTTCCTTGTCCAGGCTCACGGCCCGGTTCACCAGCCCCGCCAGATTCTGGAGGATGATCACCCGCTGTTCCAGATAGTTGTCAATCTGGGAGGCATCCGCCTGGATTTTCTGCTGGAGTTTCTGGAAGTAGTTTTTGGCGGAGACCTTCATCAGCTGGAAGATAAGCCCGGGCAGGATTCCGCACACCCACAGGAAGATCTCGAAGAGGAGGGATCCGAAGCCCACCTTCACGGGAATCTGCTTTTCAATCACATGGATATCACGCCCCTCGGGATTCACGGGACCCGTCAATTCGTCCAGTTCATTGGCCATCGTGCGGTTGCTCCTTACGTTTTATCTCTGTCATGGAACGACACAAAAAAAGGGAAAATCCCAGGCTGGCGGAATCCGTCAACCGGGAAAACCCTTACACTGTAATTTCTTTTGGGAAAAACGAAGGGAAGAGAACCGAAAAATAGAGAATAATTTCGTGTACTCTCCCCTGTTTCCGGGGAGGGAAAAAGCAACGTGACCTAGCCCAGAAGCGCCCGGGTGCGACACACCTCCTGGTCACACTCCCCGGCCAGCTCCTGGACAATCTCCGCCACCGTCTGCTCCTTGTTCACCAGACCCACGGACTGCCCCGCCATCACGGAACCCCGCTCCACATCCCCCAGGACAGCGGCCCGATGGAGGCCGCCCACCCAGAAATGCTCCACCTGGGCCTGGGCCTCCGCCCGGCTGATATGGCCGGCATCCAGCTGGCTCAGCAGATTGAGCTGGAGGCGTTCAAACTCCCGGGTGCCCTCGTTGCGCAGGGCCCGCACCGCCGTCACCGGCAGACTGGAGTCGAACTGGCCGGCAGGCTGGGCGTCCCTGGCCTGGGCATGGAGGAGGGCTTCCTTGAATTGGGGATGGGCCTTGCACTCCCGGGCGACGGCAAAACGGGTGCCCAGCTGGACGCCCGCCGCTCCCATCATCAGCAGATGGGCCATGATCTTTCCCGTGGCCAGGCCGCCGCCCACGAAGACCGGCACCTGGTCACAGTGGAAAAGGACCTGCTGGAGCAGGACGGTGAGGGAGACTGGTCCGATGTGGCCACCGGCCTCCGTTCCCTCCAGCACCAGGGCATCCGCTCCGTAGGAGAGGAGGCGTTTGGCCAGCATTTCCGTGGAGGCGAAGCACATCACCTTGGCCCCGGTCTCCCGGATGGCGGCGATCTCCGTGTCCTTGGGCAGTCCTCCGGCGAAGATCACATAGGGGACAGGCAGATTTTTCAGGACCGCCAGATGGTCGTGGTAGGCGGGTCCCAGGGTAATCACATTGACGGCGAAGGGGCGCTGGGTAAGGCTGCGGGTCTGGAGAATGGATTCCTCCAGGAGTTTGGGAGGCATGCCGCCGCCGGCCAGGGCACCGAAGGCCCCCGCCTCCGCCACGGCAGCCACCAGTTCCGGCGTGCTCACCCAGGTCATGGCGCCGCACAAAATGGGATATTGGGTCCCCAGAAATTGATTTCCTCGGCGGAAGAGGGATTCTGTGGCGTGGTCCATGGCAGTGTTATTGGTATGCAGAAGGGGAGAGAAAAATTGGCCGGGAGATTCCGGGAAGCCAGGGAGAGAGGCTCCCTGATTTCCCGTCCAGGCATGGGGGAGAGAAACCTCCTCGGCCGCGCCCTCCGCATTCGCAGACCGGGGAAGAAAAGGCGGGGCGGAATGTCAGCGGCGGCGGGGAATCGAGAAGGCGGTTTCCGATTCCCGCTGGTCGATGTCCATCATCTTTCCCATGATGGCCAGGGAGGCCTGGAGCACCACATCCTCCCGGGGAGCGCCGTCATCGTAAAGTGCCTCGTCGGCATCATGAAGCCGTTCCCGCTCCTCCGCATTGCGCTCCGGCTGGTAGTGGCGGAACTTCCGGGCCAGGGTCATCTCCTTCTCCCGGTAGACCCGGCGGGCCTCCATCTGCAAGGGCAGCATCTTCTGCCGGCGGAAGGCCGTGTACTCCTCCACATCCTGGACGTAGCGGCGGAAGGCGGCATCCTCCGCCATATACCCCTGGCAAAATTCCCGGAGTTCCGGCAGATATGCCCGGAGGCGGGTCTGGCGGGGAATGGCGGAGGCGGGGGAGATCTTGTCCCAGGGCAGCACATGGGGGAGGTCGCCCTCGGAGTTTTTGAAGGCCATCAGGAAGGAGGGGAACTGGATATCGGGGGTGACGCCGCGGATCTGGGTGGAATCCCCGGTGATGCGGTAGAACTTCTGGATGGTCACCTTCAAGGAGCCCGGGGCCTTCCCCTCCAGGAAATTCCGGTTGTTCTTGATGGTGGGCAAATTGGCCAGATCCAGCACCGCCTGGACGGTTCCCTTGCCATGGGTTCCCGGATCCCCCACCACAACGGCACGGCCGGTATCCTGGAGGCAGGCGGCCAGAATCTCCGTGGCGGAGGCCGCCCCCCGGTCCACCAGCACCATCAGCGGGCCGGCGTAGAAGTCCTTCTGGGGAGGCGCTACCCGAACCTGGGGCCGACGGCGCCCGTCTTTGGTCTGCACCACAGGCACCGGCATGGGCGAGGATTTGGAGGGGGGCGCCACGAACAGGGAAGCCAGCTGAATCGCCTCCTCCAGACTACCGCCCCCATTGTTCCGCAAATCCAGCACCAGGCCGTCCACCGGGCCCGCCTCCCGGGCCTCCTGCAGCAGCCGTCGCACATCCCGGGTGGTGCTGGCCGCATCTCCGCTGCCCTGGGAATATCCGTTGAAATCCCGGTAGAAGCTGGGGAGATAGATGCTCAGCACCCGTTTTCCCTCCACTTCCCACACCGTACTCTGGGCCTCGGAATCCTTCAGGTGGATCTCATCCCGCACCAGGGTGATCTCCGTCTCCGCCGAGGAGCCCTCCGGCACCACCGTCAAATACACCCGGGTCCCCTTGGGGCCCCGAATCTGCCGCACCACCTTGTCCAGGGGCATCCCCACCACAGTCCGGGGCTCCTCCGTGGGAGACTGGGCCACCGCCACAATGCGGTCGCCGGGGCGCAGCCGGCCGTCCTTGGCGGCGGGGCCGCCGGGCACCAGGCTCATAATCACCGTGTAGGAATCCCGCCAGGTGAGGGTGGCTCCGATGCCCTGGAGGGAGAGGGACATGGCGATGTCGAAATCCTCCTTGTCATCGGGGGCATAGTAGCAGGTATGGGGATCCAGGAGGGTGGCGAAGGCATTCAGGAAGAGGGCCACCACCTCGCTTTCCTCCACCTCCCGGCGCATCCGGAAGACATCCAGGAGGGTATTGCAGCTGCGGAGGCGGATGGGAGGCGGGGTATAGATGGCCTTCTGTGCCTCCTCCGCCTGGGAGGGTTCTTCCCCGCCGTCCTCCTTGCGGGCGCTCATATCCTCCTGGACCAGCTGGTCCGCCAGGAGGACATTCTTCACAATGTGGCTCCAGTTCCGCTCCCGTTCCTCCGGGGTGGCCGCCCACTCCCGCTCCTCCGGCGAGTCGTAGAGCCGCATCTCATCGGCCTCCTGGAAATCCCACTCCTTCCCGTAGGCCCGGAAGGCAAAGAGGGTCCATTCCCGCAGACGCTCCAGGAAACGCTGATAGACCAGGAAGGCAAACTCCAGATTGGGCTGGCCGCCCTTGTAGAGCTCATCCGCATACCGTTGGAACTCCCGCAGATCCTTCTGAAGAAAATAGGCCTTCCCGGGATCCAGCACCTGAAAGTAGTTCTCATACCACTGCTCCTGCAACGCCGGCGTCATCTCCGGCGATGTGAAGTGGTAGCTCAGCATCCCCTCCACGGCCGCCCGGGCCACCAGCTGCTGGGCCGGCGTCACCGTCCAGCGGGAAGACAGATCCGCCTGGACAACCTGGTGCTGGAACTGCTCCTCCAGCGTCACCGGATCCAGGGCGGCGAGCAGCGGAGAGAACCAGACGCACAGCCAGAGCAGGAACACCGGAAGCAGGGAAGGCAGGAATCTCATGGGGGCAACCATCGGAGTCATTGCGTATTCAATGTTATAACTTCCTGATTTGCAAATAGTTATAACACAAGAGAACAAAGAGGGGCGACAAACGGCAGGGGAGGGAGTGGGGAAGGATTCCCCGCTAGCGTCTGCCGGGGGAAATCAGTCGGCACTGTTGGACGCTTCCTCCGGTCAACTGTTCCACGCGCTGGCGGATGACCTCCATCAGGGGAGACTGCCGGAGGACATAGAGATACGTCTGGTTTTCGGCGGAGATCACCAGAGTTTTTCCGCGGATTTCCACCGGGCGGATTTGCCGGGAAGTCTGCTCCCCGGCCATCTGGGGCCAGTGCTTCCGGATCTTGTCCAGGAGCATCTCCTGATCCTGTCCGATGCGGTGGAGGAATTTTTCCACGCAGGTGGCGATGGGGCGGGGCTGGGGATGGAAGCGTCCCAGGATATCCGGGGAGGCCTCGTCTCCCACCCATTGGGCCACCAGGTTGTCCATGGCCCGTTCCTCCCGGGTGAAGAAGTGGCCCTGGGGGGCCAGCAGTTCTTTTTTTGGGGTGGAATCGGCCATGAAAGACGTAGGGAAAGGGAGATGCGAGAAGACGTGGGGCGGAGATTGCCATTTATCTTATGGGATCCCGCAGGAACCGGGGCCATTCCGGCCCCCTCCCCCACCCCGAAATCGCCCCCGCCCGGCTCCCTCCCGGGGAAGCCCTTCCGCCCGGGGCGACAACTGGTTTTAACATACTCCTTGAACCCTGTACTCCATGTCCTGCCTCCTGAAGAATTTCGACGCCGTCACCCAGGATCTGACCCGGATCTGTCAGGCGTGCGGAAGGGATCCCCATACGGTGCAGCTCCTGGCCGTCTCCAAAACCTTCCCCGCCCAGGATGTGGAGGAACTCTTCCTGGGCCGCCGCCACCTGGCCTTCGGGGAGAACCGGGTCCAGGAGCTGAAGGAAAAGGCCCCCCGTCTTTCCCGGGAAATCCAGTGGCACCTCATCGGGCATCTTCAGGCCAACAAGGTGCGCTCCGCCCTGGAATATGCCCAGTGGATCCACGGGGTGGACACGGCGTCCCTCTTCTGGCGCATCCAGGACATTGCCGCCCAGACCGGCGCCTCCCCACGGCTCCTCCTGGAAGTCAATGTCTCCGGCGAGGAGAGCAAGTTCGGCTTCACCCCGGAGGAAGCCCTGGCCCTGGCCAGAGAAACCGCCTCCCGCTCCCTCCAGGCCCCCCTGGCGGGCCTGATGACCATGGCTCCCTTCCAGGCGCCTCAGGAAACCCTGGAAAAGGTCTTCGGGGGCCTTCGCAGCCTCCGGGACCAGCTGGAGCAGGTGCGGGGAGAGGCCATGCCGGAACTCTCCATGGGCATGAGCGGAGACTACGCCGAGGCCATCCGCCAGGGAGCCACCATCGTCCGCATCGGCACCGCCATCTTCGGACATCGATAGAACAAAGCCAGAAATCTGGAACTCTCCCCCGGAGGGATAGGATTAAAGGGGCTAGAGGGTATAGATCTTGCTTGTGAAGTAAGGAGAACAGGGGCAGGCGCCGCGGGTTGCGCTGCGCTTCCCCCTCGTCGCAAAGGCCTGGCCTGCCACCCCTACGGGGTTCGAATTCCTTTTTTGACCTTGCCGGGGGTTGCGGTCGGGCGATGCCCTCCCTTCACCCCCGTCTAGCGATCCTCCCACCCCTGCCGGGGTTCAGGAGGATTCCCCCCTTCTTTCCCCCCGCAAGGGGGGGGAGTTCTAGAGGGTCTAGAGGGTCTAGACCTTGCTCCGGTCAAGATTCCAGGAGAAGGATAGTCACCTCCTCCAGAGGTGGCAAGGGGAAGCATCCTGGGCAGGTGGGGGAAAGTTTTTCTCCCTTTCCCAGAAGCACCCTTCCCTGGCGCCATTTTTCCGGCGTATGCAAGGCGATTCCCGTGAGAGTAGGCACGGCAGTAAGGGGGCGCACCACGCCCACGTGGTTAGTCAGGTGCACCAGGAGTTTTCCCTGATCTGTTTCCCGGACGGTCAGAGAGACGCCTGCGGGGGCTCCTTCCAGGCGGTACTGGAGTTTTTGCTCTTTCAGGATCGTCTGGCCCCAGCGGCGCAGAGCGGCGTGAGGGAAGCTATAGTAGAACTCGAAGAATCCGCCGGAAAAGAGACAGAGCCTCCCCTTGCCCACCCCCGTGCGGATGGCCACGGGGATGGTGGGGATGCCGGGGCGGGCGGCATAGCATCCCGCCAGGGGGACGGGAATGCGACCCAGGATTTCGGCCTCCGGGCGGGGCTCCACGGGGATGACCCAGGATGGGGAAGGCAGGTATCCGAACGCGTTGTCCGCCTGAAAGCCCTCCCATTGGAGAGAGAGGTAGTTGAAGCGTTTTTGGTCCACCACTCCTTCCCGGCGATGGATTCCCAGCCAAGGGGGAATGACATTTCGTGGAGAGCCGTCTTCCTGGAAGGCGGCGAACTGTCCGTCCGCCAGCAAGACTCCTCCGTGGTCCACAAAATTTTGGCAGGCCTGGAGCGTCTGGGAGTCCAGGCAGGACGCATTGGGCGCCAGGAGGACGCGATAGCGTTTCAGAGCCTGGGGATTCAGATCCGTCACGATGTCATAGGGCAGATTCAGGTGTTCCAGAAGGGCGAAGGCGCCCTGGACGGCATCGTAGTAGTTTCCCGGCCTGTCTCCGTTTGCGTTTCCAGTGCCATAGAAATCGCTTTCCTCGGGGACATTTCGGCTATGGCTAGCGGTATTGAAGCTATAGAGGACTGCCACTTCCGCCAGGCTATGGGTATTCTGATAGCAGGCATCGTGTTCAGCGTCGAACTTCACCATGTCCAGGACAGCTTTGCCGCTTTGGGTCTGGAAGTTGTCCGGATTGCTATGGATTCCCAGCCAGACGCTGGCCCCATTGCCGATGGCGTCTGCGTAGCACAAGCGCAATTCTGCAGGGGTATGGAGGACCCATCCCCAGGGTTTATGATCGGCGGCGAAGAAGATCACCGTGGGACGGTCTCCGGCCACCGCCTCGGCCATCTTGGCGTAGACTGCGCACCGCCAGAAGGGGAGTTTTTTGGGTTCACAGTAGAAGAAGAATCCCCCTTCCGTCCCCACCAAATCATTGGTGGCCAGGTGGGCAGCCATGGAGACCCCATCATGGGTTCCCGAAAAGAGTCCCTCATTGAAATACATGCACCAGGACGGATTCACGGACTTCACCTTCCGTCGCAAAGCCTCTTTGAAGGCCAGGACGCTTCTTCGGGTGAAGGCTCGATTTTCCTCCTGCGTGGCCTGGGAGAGAGGCTTTCCCGTCTCCGCCAGGAACTTTTTCTGACAGGCGGGGCAAGAACAGTCGTGGTAGGCGGGGCCGTCGAAGAAGAGGCCTTCCCAATCAAAATCCCCCAGGGATTCCACGCAGGAGAAGAAATAGTCCCGCCATCCGGAATTCAGGCAGCAAGCGGGATAGGTGCCATAGAGGAGCACCTGGCCGCCATCCTTTTTTTGGATGCTCCAATCCTGGAAATGCTCCTGGAGCGAGGGGCCCAGAATATGGCAGTTCATATAGACGATGGTGCGGAGGCCACAGGCCTGGGAGCGCTCCAGATACTCGGTCATCAGCGCCTTGTGGCGTTCCGGATCATAGATGGCGCTATACAAGTCGGCATGGGTATGGAGCAATTGCTCCACATTGAAGCCATGCTCCGCCCAGAACTCGGGCATGGACAACGTCTTCTCCCGACTTTGGAAATTGCATTGAAGGGCGGCGATGCGCAGGTGTTTTTTCATGGGGGGGGGGGACCAAGGTTTGGTGTTCCATGGGATAGGGAGCGGGGAGGGACACCTGGCTCTGTTTTCTCCCGCAGGCAACCACCTTTTTGTCAGGAACCCCCGTTTCCCGCAGGGTGGGGAACGGGGGTCTGAAGGAGTGGACGGAAGCGCGGGATACTCTACCGCTTTTCTCCCCCGTACACATCGCAGTTGGGATACCAATAGTAGTCGGAAATCAGGTAATTGGTTCCCGCTTCGGGATTGGTTCCCTTGGCCTTGGCGATGGCCACCGCCTCCACATGTCCGTCAGTGAAGGAGAGATTGATCTGCTGGCTATGGCGGAAGAAGTTCTGCACGTAGGTGGCGTGGGTGATGTAGTTGGGGGTTAGCACGATAGAGGTGGCGTACTGGAGATTGGTGCCGATGGCGTTTTCGGCGCTGCCATCGAAGAGATTCACATGGAGAGAGGCGTAGGGTATGGAGCTGATCCGGTGCCAGTCGGCGGCGGACTTGGTGGTGGCGTTGGTCATCCACTGACCAGAATTTCCCCGATAATACCAGCTCATGCCGGCGGACACTTGGTAGCTGATGTTTCCCATCACCCGGTGGTTGGTGGGGCAGGAGGGGCAGAGGGCCACCTTGTGCCAGGCGGACTTGTCCTCCGCTCCGCTGGCCGTGCGGTTGGCGGCGGGATCCTTTTTCAGCCATTGGCCGTTGAACATGGGGGCCCCGGGAATCAGAGAATTGACGCCGAACCAAGTGTAGGTGTATCCATCCGTGATGCCATTTCCGTAGACAATGGGAGCGGCGGCGGCATCCCCCATGGGGCGGGTGGAGTAGGCGATCATGGGCAGGAAATCATCGGAGTCGTTGGCATAGAGGATATTGCCCAGCTGGAGCTGTTTCAGGTTGCTGGTGCAACTGATAGCCCGGGCCTTCTCCCTGGCCTTGGACAGCGCAGGAAGAAGCATGGCCGCCAGGATGGCGATGATGGCGATGACAACGAGAAGCTCAATCAGGGTGAAGTTGCGTTTCATAGGTCGTGTTCTCCGAAAGGAAGGGGGGACAGCGGAAAGGGAACCCCTTTCGTTCTCAGTAAAAAAGTATCCGAAGAATACGCCGCAAATCTTAATGGATTTTGGATAAAAAATAGAAGAATTTGGAAAAATTAAAGAACGAGAGCCGCTTTTGCCTCTTTTGCCCTGGCAAGGTCTTCCCTCCCCCGAAAAATGTCCTCCCCGTTCTCCGGAGTTTTTCTGGAGAGCGGGGAGGGGGCTTCTCTGCCGCTCTCCAGAAAGGCGGGGCTAGGCCAGGAAATAGACGGGCGTGCAACTCCAGGCATGGCAGGCGGAGTTCACCCAGGTCTGCTTATAGGGACTGTAGAAGGGGTCGTCCTCTTTGAAGACCTCGTAGAAGGTGGTGGTTCCCGTCTCCAGCATGGCTCCCCAATAGCTTCGGATCACCTGGTGCAGCGCCTCCTCGTTCCCCACCAAGCGACAAGCTTCCAGGAGGAAATGCTGAAGATAGGGGGACATGGGCGCCACCAGAGAAGCGTCCTCCAGGGAGCGTTTCAAGAGAGTGCGTGCCTCCTCCCCCGTCACCACCTGCCCCAGGATGGCCCAGATTTGGCTGGCCAGGGTCCGTTCTCCTTTTCCCAGTTCCCGGTCTGTGGCGAAGAATCCATCCTCCTGGAGCCAGTGGGCCCGGGCGGTCTTTCTCATCCAGGCCGCCCGTTTTCGGAGCCAGGGCGCGTCCTTTTTCCCCAACACGTCGGAGAGTTGGGCCATGGCCTCCAGCCCATAGAGATAGGCGCAATGGGTGCCCACCGTCTTGTCCATGGTGCGATTTTGGTCAATGACGGACCACTGAGGCGGCGGCACCAGAAGAAGTCCCTCCTTGCTGATGTCCTTTTCCACCTGCGTGAACTGGAAGAGAGCGGTATCATAGAGGTCGCGGGCCACCTGGCGACGTTGGTAGAAGCCGATGTGCTCCACCAGGATTTTGGGAAGGAGGAAGGGATATTCGTAGGCATGGGCGCCGTGGCGTCCCAGCATTTCTCCCTCATAGGCGCAGGAGGGGAAGATGCCGTCTTTCTCCATGGCGCAGGCCAGGACATAGAGAGAGCGTTCCACCACCCGGGGATTTCGGTAGGTCACGGCATTCACCAGGGCTTCCAGGCGCAAATCCCCCAGCCAGAGTCGCCGATCCCGTTTGGGGCCATCCTCAAAGACGGTCTGCATGCAATTGCGCAGGGTGCGCACCCCCACCTCCCAAATTTGATTTTCCACAGGGGGGAGGCCTTCCGGAGGAGGAGGCAAACGGCGTCCCGCCGCACTCTCCGCCCGCAGGCGAACCCTCTGGAAAATGATGGGATTGGGTGTGGCGATGACCTCCACCAGGAGATAACGGAAGGCGTAGCGGCGGGGAAGGCGGATCTTCGCCGGCAGAACATCATATTTCACGAAATCCTCCTGCATCCAGGACTGGCTGATCCAACTGGTCCACTCCTCCCGACGATAGCGGAACTCGTAGGGGAGTTCCGCCGCAAGGACCCGAAGGAAGAGAGGCGAATCAAAGTCCACCCCATCCAAAGACAATTCCAATTCCACATGCCCCACGGCATGCTCCCCGAAATCAAAGCAAATCCCCTCTCCATTCCCATAGGAACGCTTGGGGGAAGCCGGCCGCATGGACACCCCCTGCCAGGCCTGGGAATCCTCCACGGGCTCCACTACCCCCACCGGGGACATGAACCAATGCTTCAAGGGGGGAACTCCCTTCTGCGCCTTCTCGAAAAACAACTTCGTCTTCATGAAAACCGTACTCCTCATCACATGCTGCCACGCCAGGAAAATCCCCGGCCTCGTTCCCATAGCATACCCCTTCCCAAGGCCAATCGGTATTATATTTTCTAGAAAATTTTATTAGAATTCGG
>JAEDNW010000060.1:0-13667 GCA_016302315.1 Lentisphaeria bacterium | reverse complement strand
GGGCCACTTCAAGACCTCCGACGGCTCCCACGTGGGCCTGGCCTTCCGGGTCATTCCCGCCCTCCTCCTGGTGCTCTTCTCCAGCTGGTCCATGGGAACCCTGGCCACCGCCCTCTCCACCCGCTTCCGCCTGGTGCCCAATCTCCTGCTCTGCGGCGCCCTCTTCCTCCTGGGCCTGATGAGCGACTACCTCATCGGACGCAATACCAAGGAACCCTGGCAGAGAACCCCGCCTCCCGGAAAGGAACCCCTCTGGGTGGCCCAGTATGAGTTCACTCCCCAGGAACGGGCCAATATCGAGGCCTGGAATACTCCCGTCCTGGCGGAATCCCTGGGGGATTTCATTGTCTGGACGGACAATGCCGCCACCAGTGCGGTGCTTCCCGGTCTGGGGAACGATCCCCAGGGCGCCTGGAGAGACGACCAGGGCTGGAAGCAGGATGTGACCCAGCTGAAGAACCGGGCCCAGAGGATGGCGGTCTACTCCGTGAAGGACGGAAGCTGGCAGTATCATTCCCTGGGAGACTATGCGGATTCCCGCCAGCAGCCCGACCAGCCACGGGATGCCTTGGTCTTCCGGCGTTCCGTGAATCAGCCCAAGATCCCCTCGGGGGGCACCTTCCAGAGTCCGGTCCCCTCCCACGGAAACTGGGTGGCCAACGCCTTCTATGCGGCCATTCCCAATTGGCAGCTCTTCTGGATGGCGGATGCTCTCTCCAGCCAGGACTTCGATTCCTCCGTGAACAACCGGGAGGCTTCCGTTCCCCCGGTCTACATGGGCTATAGCATTGCCTACGTCCTGGCCATGAATGTGATGCTGACTCTCCTGGCCATCCTCCTCTTCTGGGGGCGGGAAGCCGGGCGCCAGATGGTCTAACCTTTCCACTTCCTGCGCCGCCTCCCCAGGGCGCCGCCTCTCCTCCTCCCCGGTCTTCCCGGGGAATTTCCCGCCTGCCTCATTGGGTTCTGAAGGCAGGGAAGAGGAGCGGCCAGTCCGGTCGGGGCGGCGCTTCCATGCCATGGGAAACCCCGTGGCCTTTCTCTTCTTCCCCTCTTGCCCTCTTCTCTTCCTTCCCATGTCCCAGCAGAATTTCTACCTCACCACTCCCATCTACTACGTGAATGACAAGCCCCATATCGGGCATGCCTACACCACCATTCTGGGAGATGTGCTTTCCCGGTGCCACCGGCTCCTGGGAGATCCGGTCCACTTCCTCACGGGAACCGATGAGCATGGACAGAAGGTGGAGCAGGCCGCCCGGAAGAACGGCACCGATCCCCTGACCCACTGCGATACCTATGTGAAACGCTTTCAAGATCTCTGGAAACGCCTCAATATCAGCAACGACGACTTCATCCGCACCACCCAGCCCCGCCATGTGACCGTGGTCCAGAAAATCCTCCAGGATCTGTGGGACAAGGGCCTGATCTACCAGTCGGAATACGAGGGGAACTACTGCGTGGGATGCGAACGCTACTTCACGGACAAGGATCTGAAGGACGGGTGCTGCCCCGAATGCGGACGAAAGGTGGATACCCTGGTGGAGAAGAACTACTTCTTCCGCATGAGCGCCTATCAGCAGCAGCTCATCGACTACATCAATGCCAATCCCGACTTCATCCGCCCCGCCAACCGGCGCCAGGAAACCCTGGGATTCCTGAAACAGCCCCTGGATGACCTCTGCATCTCCCGCTCCAAAGCCCGGCTAAACTGGGGAATCGAACTGCCCTTCGACAAGGAGTATGTGACCTACGTCTGGTTCGATGCCCTGGTGAACTATATCTCCGCCGTGGGCTATCTGGCGGATGACCAGGCCTTCCAGACCTGGTGGCCCGCCGATTTCCACCTCATCGGAAAGGATATCCTCACCACCCATACGGTCTACTGGCCCACCATGCTCATGGCCATGGGACTCCCCCTCCCCAGGACGGTCTTCGCCCATGGATGGTGGCTCCTGGCCGACCAGAAAATGTCCAAGTCCGTGGGCAATGTGGTCAATCCCATGGATATGGCGGACAAATACGGGGTGGACGCACTCCGCTATTTCCTCATGGCCGCCATGTCTCTGGGACAGGACGCCAATTTCTCCGAGGAGACCTTCGCCACACGCTACAACGCAGACCTGGCAAACAACCTGGGAAATCTCCTCTCCCGCATGTGCACCATGGTCCAAAAGAATTTCCAGGGCAGCCTCCCCTCCGCCCGCACCCCGGGACAGGAGGAGGCGGAAATGGTGGACGCCTGCCGAAATGCCGTCGACGCCTGGGAGAGCGCCATCCGGAACATGCAGCTGGACCGGGGACTGGCCGAAATCATGGCCGCCGCCGCCGCCACAAACCGATACTTCGACGCCAAAAAACCCTGGGCCCAGGCCAAGGCCGGCGACATCGAAGGACTGGGCTCCACTCTGCGACACACCGCCGAAGCCCTCCGTATCATCAGTGGACTCCTCTACCCTGTCATGCCCACCAAAATGGAGGAACTCCGACTCGCCATCGGCCTCCCCAAGGAAAAGGTCGTCCCAACCATGGAAACCCTCGCCCAGTGGAATCTCCTGGAAGACGGCTCCTGCGTCCAGCCCATCCCCGGAGGCTCCCTCTTCCCCAGAATTAAACTGGAACAACCCACGCAGTGAACTTGAAAACTCCACGAGGCCAATTATCTTAACCACAATCACCCCCTCAAAGGGAAATGTGGGGCTTTAGCTCAGTTGGCTAGAGCGATACGTTCGCAACGTATAGGCCAGGGGTTCGAATCCCCTAAGCTCCACCAGTTTTCTAAAAGGACCACCCAAGTCGCAGACTTTGGTGGTCCTGTTTTTTTGCGCTAATGCGCGAGAAAACAGCAAGTTACGTACGTATGACGAGGCCTGTTCGCCTTCTAGCCAGGCGAAAAACTCTCGCATTCATCGTCCTCCACACGCCATTCTCTCTATCTTTGAATACATGGATACATGGATACATGGTATCAACAACAATTCGATAAGGCTTTAACCACGCAGTACGATGAGCTTTTTGCTACTGTTGACGGCCTGACTTGGCTCCCGTGGGTGGGTAAGAACTTTCAGGGCCCTCGTGTCCTAATTGTGGCTGAATCGCACTATACCAACGCGGCAACCCCCGAAGGGGCCGAAAGTGGCAAAGAAGCCTACATGGAGGACAAGTATTCTACACGGGAAGTTTTTGCTGAGTATCCCATGCTTGGGCCTGAGGCAGGATGGACAAATCATGGAGGGAGGCACAATAATCCAACTTTTGACAATATTTTTCGTGTATTGGTCTCAAATGATTTGCTGGGTGAGGAATCTCGGATGATGCGCGAAAAGCTATGTTCTGCACTAGGGTTTGTTAATATTGTTCAACGTCCAATGTGGTTCCCGCCGAGAGAATCCGGGTATCCTAAAGAACGTCCAAATCTTGAAGATATGATAACAGGCTGGAAGGTTATCAAGCAGGTTTTAGCAATATTGAAGCCAGATTTGTGCTGGTTCGCGGGAAGTGAAGCTGCCAAGTTTTTGCCTTGGTATATGGATCAAGTTGGCATTTCGCACGATGAGATTCAATTTTGTGGAAAAATCGGACACACGTATGCACGCGAAGTCAATGTTTTGATTGATGACAAGCAAATCCCTCTGAAGTTTTCACAACACCCTAGCCAGTATTTTTCATGGGAAAGCTGGCAAAAGTTTATTTTCGACGACAAATGTACTCATGTACAACAGAAATTGCTTCAATACATGGCAAGCCAATAATCGAAGAACTTTTTCAAAACATATTCGCCTTGTTTCCCCGGGATGGATGCTCAGGCAGCCGGGGGCGATGTCCGGGGGCGGCGGAGAAGGGAGGCCCTCGCCGTCGCCTGGGGGGATGTTCTAGAACTTGTAGATGACGCTGGCGGCGACGATGTGGCAGTCAGTCTTGAAGGTGCCGCGCTCGGTGATGTTATGGTTGGAGGCCACCTGGGTTCCCAGCTTGCTCTTGGTGAAGCGGCTGTAGCCGTAGGCGACGTCGAAGCCCCAGCGCTCGCCCTGGTATCCGGCGCCCATGGTCATGAGCCACTTGTCGGTGCGGGGCATTTCCTGAGGGGGAGCGGGAGGGCGGGGCAGGGGAAATCCGTATATAGTATCCCTCATTATGTCTTCCTCTTCCTTCCAGTATGTTCGGATCGCCGGCGTGGGGGCCTACCTCCCGGAGCGTGTAGTCTCCAACGAGGAGTTGTCCGCCACCCTGGACACTTCTCACCAGTGGATTTTCTCCCACACCGGGATTCATCAGCGGCATCTGGCGGCGCCGGAGGAGGGGGCCTCCTCCATGGGATATCAGGCAGCCCTCCGGGCCCTGGAGAATGCCGGCGTCCGGCCGGAGGAGTTGGGGCTGGTCATTGCCGCCACCTCCACGGCGGACTACGCCAGTTATCCCTCCACTGCCGCCCTGATCCAGGGAAAGCTGGGGGCGGTCCAGGGGGGGGCCTTTGACCTGAATGCCGCCTGCACCGGATTCGTCTATGCCCTGGCCATGGGAAAATACTCCTGCCTGAACCTGGGACGCCCCGTCCTGGTGGTGGCCAGCGAGGTGAACTCCCGGATTGTGGACTGGAAGGACCTGGCCACCTGCGTGCTCTTCGGGGACGGCGCCGGGGCCGTGGTGCTTTCTCCCTCCCAGGGACCTGGCATGCTCCACGAGGTGCGGGGGGCGGAGGGCACCGGAGCCGACGCCCTGGTGCGGGAGGCGGGATTGCGCACCCAGGAGGAGGCCCTGCGGACTCCGGGATTTGTGCGGATGGATGGCCGGGCTGTCTTCCAGTTTGCCGTGCGCTCCATGGAAAAGGTGATCCGCCGTCTGCTGGCGGAGACGGGCCATAGTCTGGAGGAGGTGACCCACTTCATCCCCCATCAGGCCAATGGACGGATCCTGGATGCGGTGGCCCGGAACATGGGACTGCCCCCGGAGCGCTTCTTCCGCAATATCCGTGACGTGGCCAATACCTCCAGCGCCTCCATCCCCATTGCCCTGGCGGAATTGCAAGGCCAGGGCGCCCTGAAGCAGGGAGACCTGGTGCTGACGGTGGCCTTTGGCGCCGGCCTGGTCTACGGCGGATGCCTCCTGCGCTGGTAAGTCCTCTTGCCCTTCACCGTTCTTCTCCCTGCAAAAAGCCTTTTCCCAAGGCTCACCATCCTAAAACCCCACCCCTCTCACTCCTGAACACGACAATGCCTACTTTGATTTTTATGGGGGATTCCGTCACCGACTGCGGCCACCTCACCTCCGGCGGCACAGGCTATCCCGTGGGGCTCTGGGGCCCCGGATACGTTGGATTAATCGCCAGCCGTCTCCTCTCCGACCGTCCCGCCGAAGCCTGGAAGATCCTGAACCAGGGCATCAGCGGCAACAAGGTGGTGGATCTCTATGCCCGCTGGAAGAGGGATTGCCTGAATCTGCGCCCTGATATCTTGAGCATCATGGTGGGCATCAACGACCTATGGCATGAAAGGTCCCATCAGGACGGGGTGGAGATCCCCCGGTATGCCCAATTCTACCGCATGCTTTTGGAATGGACCCGGGAGACCCTTCCGGGGATTCGCCTGGTGCTGATGGAACCCTTTGCCGGCCTGATGGGGGAGGTGCAGGAGGAGTGGATGGAGGAGTTGGCGCAGCGTTGCCAAATCGTCCGGGAATTGGCTCGGGAATTTGAGGCCGTGCTGGTTCCTTCCCAAGAGATTCTCCAGCAGGCCATCAAAGAGGCCCCGATGGAATACTGGCTGGTGGATGGCGTTCATCCCATGCCTCCCTTCCATCAGCGCCTGGCCGACGCCTGGCTCAAGGCCACGGGAATGATTCAATAATCCCTTTCTATTTCATCCACCATGAAAGCCTCTCCCTCCATCTGTCTTCTCCTCGCCCTTCTTCTTCCCTGGCTGTCCTATGCAGAATGGAGCCCCTTCGCCACCATTCCCGAAGCCCAGGGGCCAAAGGAAGCCTGCTACTTCGGGGACTGGATCACCATCGACGGCAAAGCCCGCCCCGAATCCCCCTTTCATCTCTGGATGTGGCGGCAAAATGGCCGCCTCATGGGAAAACTCGAGGTGGTGGAGCCCCGGATGGCGGGCATCCGCATGGAGAAGAAGGAGAGGGATTCCGCCGTATGGGAGGATGACTCCTTCGATTTTTTCCTCTATCCTGAGGATGGCCATGCCTACCATCTGATCTTCAATGCCCTGGGCACCATCTATGACGAGCGGGACGGGAAGGGCGACTGGAATGGGAATTGGCAGATCAAGACCACCCGGGAACTCTACCGGTGGATGGCGGAGTTCTCCATTCCCTTCTCGGACTTGGGAGGGGAACCCCAGGAGGGAACCCAATGGCGGATGCAGATGGGGGTGAGCCGCACCACGGCGAACCAGGGGGCATCCGGCTGGGTGGCCGCCCCGGAAACCCGTCGCTTCCGGGATGGCTACGGCTTCATCCGCTTTGAGAACGCTCCCCGTCCTCTGGGAAAGATTCCGGGGACGGAAAACGACGCCACGCCCGCCTATCGCTGGTCCGGGATGCCGGAACCCCAGCTGGTGCGCATCGGCTCTTCTCCCGCCGGTTCGGAGTATCTCTGCCACAGCCTGGAATACCAGGTGGAGGGCCGTCCTGTCTACGGCATCTATCTCCTGAAGCGGGCCAGCCAGGTGGCCGCCATCCTGGGAGAGACCACGGAACGCCTGCGCGCCTTCTCCTCCCCGGAGGTGAAGGCCATGGTTCGCAGCGCAGAGGCTCTCATGGCTCTCCATGCGGAAGAGACGCCCGAAGTCTATGATCTCCTGGAGGAGGAGGCTCTCCGGCTTCGGGACCGGATGCTCTATCTTCTGGCGGAGAAGACCATGGAGGAACGGGGAAGACAACCCGAGGAAATCGTCTACGGCACCTTGGACTCCCTCACTCGCCTCCTGCCTGTGGATATCTTCCCCGGAGAGATGGGAGGAGAGGTGATGTTGGATGCAGGGCGGAACGAGCAGGAGGCCGCCCAGGTGGTGCTTTTTGCGGGAGGGGCCAATCTCACCTGGGTGGAGGCCTCCCTGGAAGGCCCTCTGGTCTCCTCCGAGGGCGGCACCGTTCCCCAGGAGGCCATGGAGATCCGCCGGGTTGGCCATGTGCTGACCACCACCCCGGAATATGACACAGACTACGTGGGGCTCTATCCCGACATCCTGCTTCCCCTCTCCTCCTTTGATGTTCCTGCCTGGGGCAGGGAAACCCTCTGGGTGAGCGTCAAGGTGCCGGAAAACACCCCGCCGGGACTCTACCAGGGCAAACTCCTCCTGAAGGCCCGGAACAGCCTGCCCACCCTGGTGCCCATCCGGCTTCAGGTGCGTTCCTTCACCATCCCCCGCCATTCCAGCCTCATCAGCGCCTTCGGCGTCTGGCCTCTGAACGGCGAAACCAAGAAGCTGATGAATCGGTACGGCTTCACCCTGGATCTCCAGGCCGCCTATGAGATGATGTTCGCCCATCGCCTCACTCCCTATTTCATCACCGAGGCGCCTCCCATGGAAAAGAAACCCTACCTGAAATTGGAGGAAGGCGACACCCTGGTCTTGGAAGTGGACAGCCTGGGCGAGGGAGATCTGGAGGTGGCCCTGTATTCCGATGAGGGAGACTATGCCCGCCTCCATTTCCCCATTCCCGCCGGAACCAGCCGCCAGGAATGCCCCTCTCTCCGGGAGGCCTTGGGAAAGGAGCACCTCTATGAAATGAACCTCACCCTTCGGGGATGCGGCGGCGGACGCCTTCGGGTAACCCTGGAACGATCCCAGGGCACCCTGGAGTTGATTCCCTGGGAGAATGCCTGCTGCGACCTCCAGGCAGATGGCTCCGTCTCCGACTGGGCCCAATGGAGCTATCTGGCCATGGATCCCCCCGCCGTCCCCCCCGTCATCGATTGGTCCGCCTACGATCGCCAAATCGAATGGGGCCTCTCCCAGGGCATGACCTCCCATATGGCAGATTTGCGGGATCCTCTTCCCCTCTGGTCCCGGCTCTTCCGCAACCACCTGGCGGAGAAGGGCTGGACGAAATACTTCTACACCTATCTGGCGGACGAGCCGGTGCCTTCCTACTACCCCGTGGTCAACGCCCGCCTTTCCACCGTGAAGGAAGCCCCCGGAATCCCCTCCCTCCCCAACATGATGACCGCCCGGAGCTTCCCCCCGGAACTCTGCTTCGTGGATACCTGGTGCCCAGAGACTTACAGCTACAATCCCGAGCTGTCTGCCGCAGAGCAGGCCAAAGGCCGCAATGTGTGGTGGTACGTCGCCTATGGAAACCGCAACCCCCTCCCCAATATCTGGATCGACTCCCCCATCGCCGAGGGACGCTCCTGGATCTGGCAGACCTGGAAACATGACCTGGACGGCATCCTCTACTGGTCCGTCAACTGGTGGGGGCGCCGGAATCCCTGGGCCACCGGCGCCGTCTTCAACGATGTGAGCAATGGCGACGGAAATTTGATCTACCCCACTCCCTCCGGTGTCCCCCTCTCCTCCCCCCGTCTGGAAGTCCTGACGGATGGATTGGAGGACTACGAGCTCTTCTGCCTCCTGGAAGCCGCCCAGGAAACCCTGGGAGAAAAGAATCCCGACCTTTCCCGGCGCATCCAGGAGCTGCTGGCCGTGAATCCGGAAGTGGTGGTGAACTGGCGGGAATACTCCCGGGATCCCCAGGTGATTCTTCGAGAACGGCGTCGTCTGATGGATTGCCTGGAGGAAGCCATCGCCTTCCTGGGCGCCCAGCCCGCCATCACCCGGCGTCCCGTGCGCCGCACGGGGCTTTCCCCCGCCGAAGTGGAGGGGAATCTGAAGCGCTATCAGGAATCCCTGGAGGAAACCCGGCAGGGGCAGGCCCAGAAGGCCCAGGAGAAGCTGGGAGGGATTGTCCGTCCCCAGGATCTTCCCCAGGATGGCCTGGTGCTTTTCTATGATTTCGAGGGAGAGAGTCCCTTCCTGTGGGACCGCTCCGGCAATGGCCTGGATTCCGGCTATGCCGGGCTGGAGAGAAGGGAAGGGCATGCCGGGCAGGGGCTGCGCACCTCCATCGGCAGTGGTCTGGCGCTGCCTCCCGCCGCCGCCATTCTGGGGTCCCGTCCCACCGAGGGCACGGTGTCCTTCTGGGTGCGTCCCCTGGAGGAGCAGGGTTCCACCAGCAACATCCCCATCCTCTTCTATCTCATGGCCACGGACCGGAACTGGACCCCCAGCGGCATGGATGAGATCGGTCTCTATGTGGAGGACGGTCTGCTGAAGGCCAGAGTCTGCGGAGAGGGCACCCGGAAGGCCATTCTGGCGGAGATCCCCAATCCCCTGAAGAAGGGAGAGTGGTGCCATCTGGCCCTCACCTGGAAGGAAGGGGAACGCCGCCTCTACGTCAATGGCGTGGAAGCCGGCGCCTCCACCGATCCCTATGTCGCCCCCTGGCTGGATGGCTTCTCGGGCACCCTGGGCAGCCATCCCTGCCATCTCTACAATGAGGAACGGACCTTCCCCGGGGACTACGATGATCTTCTCATCTACCGCCGCTGCCTCTCCGCCCAGGAGATCCAGGCCCTTGCCCAGCCCTAGGGGCATATCGTCATTCCGGAAAAGTCCTCCCCCTGCCAGCACCTTATCCCTGCAGGGAAGGGGGCTTTTCCGGGAAGCCCGCCGGAAGACCTTTTTTCGTTCCCGGAAGGTTTCCACACTGTTGGACAACAAAGGAGTTCTTTCCCATGTGTCGCCTTGTTTTCCTTGCTGCGGTTCTCGTTTTCGCTTTGATCCCGGGGAGGCTTGCGGCTCAGTATGCCACGCCCCAGGAGGCGATTCAGGCCTTCCTGCAGGCCTGTGACGGCCCCAATCTGGCGGCGGGCCGCCCCGTCTCCTTCCGGCCCACCCCGAACTACTCCCTGACGGTCAAAGGGGAGAGCGACGCCCGGGACTTGACAGACGGGCTCTTTGCCAAGACGGATCGGATTTGGTGGGAGCCCGAGGCGGTGGGCTTTGAACGGGCGTGGAACGGAATCTTTGTCACCATCGACCTGGGGGAGGTGCGCCACGTGAGAAAGGCGGTGGTGCGTCTCCAGGGGGGAGTCATGGACAAATACACCATTGCCTTCCCCGAGAATCTCTCCGTGTGGGTGAGCCAGGATGGGCGGAACTTCTATCCGGGGCAGGCCCTGGTGAAGCTGAAGGCCACCGAGGATTATCTCTCCGACTGGAAGACCCTCTATTATCTCCCGGAAAGCCAGGGGGAGGGCAAGGACGACCGGTATTTCGTCTATCCCTTCCAGCTGGAAATCCAGGCGGATGCCCGCTACGTCTGCCTCTTCTCGGATTCCCAGCAGTTCCGGAATTTCTTCAGCGACGAGGTGGCCGTCATCGAGGCCACGGAGGAGGAGGCGGCCTCTCCCGCCTATGGCGCGCCCTATGCCCGCCCGCCCCGCCTCCTTCAGCATGGCGGCATCCGTGTCGCCCCCAAGCAACCGGTCTTCTATGTGGCGGAGGGGATGTATCTCCGGAATCTGCTCTCCTTGGAGAATCAGCGGGAGACCAGCCCCGAAGGCTGGGAATATGCCATTGAACTGCCGGAGCAGGTCACCTATCAGCCCAGCCAGGCCTGGCCTGAATGGCTGCGGACTCTCGTCTCCCAGGAGACCCGGGAAGGGAGGACCCTGTGGCGTTTCCGTCCAGGGAAAGACTTCGCCGAGGTGCAGAAGGTGATCCGCTATGGCTTCGGCCCCTTCTTCTTCTCCGTCGCCCCCGGCACGGAAATCCCCCCAGACCAGAAGTACGCCCAGTTCATCACCTATGCGGAGGGACAGGAGGACCAGCGGGTGCGGATGCCCCTGGAGATCCTCTCCATGCCCCGGATGCCCGTCCCCTGGAAGCGTCTGGATACCTCCCTTTGGCTGGAAAACCGCTTCCATGAACTGCCCACCCACAACCAGGACGAACTTTCCCTGGGGTTCTCCACGGCTATGTTCTTTGCCACCACCCTGGCCGAAGCCCAGGAGATTCTCCCCCTAGTGGAAAAGGCCAGGGCGGCGGGGCGGCGCATCCGCCTGGAGATGGAACCCACCCGGCTTCTCCGCCGGGCCAATGGGGGGAAGAACGAGTCCCGGTGCATCGGCTGCTCCAGCACCTGTCTGGCCTATCGGGGAAAGGAGTATCAGGATGTGGTGGAAGGGGTCCGGGAAGTGGTCCGGATAGTCCCTGCCGACGTGGTGGTCTTCGACATCGAGGACTGGGAGCCCAACTACATGAACAACACCATCCGGAACTGCACACGGTGCCGCCAAGAGAAGGAGCGCCGGGGCATGGAGAGCTGGGTGGAATACTTCAATGTGCTCCAGGCGGAGTATGTGGCCGCCTTCACCCAAGCTGTCCGGGAGGGAGCCCAGGAGGCGGGACGCCCCGCTCCCCGGGTGGGATACTACGCCGTCTCCCCGGAAATGAGCTATTCATGCCAGGAGGGAGCCGTTCCTTTCCTGGGATACTCCCACCTCTATCCCGCCCTCTGCGATGAAGTTCAGAACTCGTACTACGGGCGTTCTCCCGCAGAGGCGGGCCAGCAGATGCGCCGGGTCTACCAGGCCACCGGCGGCCATCCGGAACGCCTGATTCCCTGGCGCACGGCGGGCACTGGCGCCTATCACACCCAGCCCATGGGCGCCCTGGCGGAGCAAATCCTCCTGGAAACCCTGATGAACGGAGCCGGCGGTGTCCAATTTTTCTATGCCTTGGGCTTCGAATCCCCCCTGGACTACTTCTATGTGGCCCGGGCTTTCTCCCTTCTCTCCCCCTACGAGGAGATTCTTTGGGAGGGAAGCTTGGAGGAAGAAATCCAGGGCGCCACTCCAGGCCTCTCCTACACCGCCCGGAAACGGGGCGGCCAGCTCCTCCTCCTGGTGGGCAACTACGGCACGCAGCAGAGCGCAAAGGACACGCTCTTCCTGCCTGAAGCCGCCTCCGTGACCTGCCTCTCCCCCCAGGGAAAGGCCACCCTGGATCAGGGAACCCTCTCCCTGGAAATCCCCCCGGGGGGCTATGTGCTCTGTCTCCTGACCCTCTCCGAAGAAAACTGATCCTTCCTAGCCATGGATACCCTCTCTCCCCAGCAGTGGCGCAACAGGATCGCCAATGGCTCCTTCCTGGTGCTGACCGTGGCCGTCCTTCTGGCGGTGGTCTACCTGCTGAAGGATTTCCTCCATGCCATCCTTCTGGGGGCGCTTTTCGCCATCATGCTGATGCCTCTCCATCGGTGGATCCTGGCCCACCTGGACAAGGCCGCCAAATCCCTGGCCCGGGGCTGGCGGCGCTCCAAGACTCCCCCTGAGGCGGCAGCCCCCGGCCCCCCGGAGGAACCCGCCGCTCCCTCCCCCAAGATCCGGCGCCTGGCCGCCCTCTGCTCCGTGACCCTGGTCTTCCTGCTGGTGGTGGTTCCCCTGGGGGTCTTCGCCGTCAAGGTGGTCTCCCAGGGCGTCATGGTCATTCCCACGGCCCAGCGCTGGGTCGCCCAGGAGCTGGAGGGGAAAGCCCAGGAGTTTCTCACCCGGCATCCCCGCCTTCAGGAAGCCTGGAAACTCGTTCTCCAGGGAGCTAACTACCTGGAACGGCTGGGAGAAGGGCAGGAGGATTCCCCGGAGAACCACCCCGAAGTCTCTCCGGAAGAGCCGGAAGCCCCCTCCGCCGAGATCCGGGAGCCTCTCCCGGGAGAGATCAGGACGAAGTTGCCTTCCATGGTCATCCGCATGGGAACCATGAGCTTCCAGTGGCTGAAGGATCTCCTGCTGGGACTCCTCGCCCGCACCTGGACCACCCTCTTCAATTTCTTCCTGATGCTCTTCGTCATGTACTACGTCTTCCTGGACGGAGAGATGCTGGCCGCCTACCTGAAGAGCATCTGCCCCCTGAAACAGGAGGAATGGGAACCCGTGGCCCAGCGCATCGGACAGGTCTCCCAGGCCATCTTCTACAGCACCCTGGGCACCGCCGTCATCCAGGGACTCCTGGCCATGCTCATCTTCCGCCTGGTGGGTATCCCCGCTCTCTTCTGGGGCGCCCTCCTGGGCGTCTGCTCCATCATTCCCTTTGTGGGGACCGGACTGGTCTGGGTCCCCGTGGCTGTCTTCCTCTTCCTGACGGGACAGCCCGGGAAGGCCATCTTCATCCTGGTGGCCTGCGGCGGACTTGTCTCCAATGTGGACAGCCTCCTGCGCCCCTTCCTGATGAAAAAAGGCGGGGACACGGGAATGTCCTACATGGTCCTCTTCTTCGCCGTCCTGGGAGGCCTGCAGACCTTCGGGATCGCAGGCATCATCTACGGCCCCCTCATCATGGGCATCTGCGGGGTCTGTCTTCTGATCTTTAGCGCCCGACTGAAAAATTCCGAGAATCTCCCTGAAAAATCCAGGGAGGCCTCTTGATGTTTTCTGGGAAATTTCCTAAAATATCCTTGTGGTCTTGGGAATTTCCCCTCTTTGAACGTAGCCCCATTCTTGAACACCAATGCAATCATGAAAAAGAGCTTTACCCTCATCGAGCTGCTGGTTGTCATCGCCATTATCGCCATCCTGGCCGCCATGCTTCTGCCCGCCCTCTCCAAGGCCCGGGAAAAGGCCCGCGCCATCAGCTGCACCAACAACCTGAAGC
>JAEDNW010000179.1:0-2843 GCA_016302315.1 Lentisphaeria bacterium | reverse complement strand
CTACAAACATACACATTTCAAATCGTCGCGCAAATAAATGATGGCTTAACTAGTTGATTTTTAACTAGTTTCTTCGTGCTTTTCTGGCGTTTATTGGGACACTAGTGCAGCGGAAGAATCATTCCCGTCCTGTCCGTTGTTTTTCCCATACACGCTTTCTCCTCTGTTCCCATTTTGTAAACATACTTAATATAGTGAACAAACAAAATTTATCCTTGGGGCTTTCCCAAAAGAAAGAGGTATGCCTCAATGTCACCACAAGGCCTGAATACAGAGGAATTCCTGATTCCCTGAAGAGAAAAATCCCTGCCGGCGGTCGGCTCTGCCGGGAGCCATCTGTTCACAAAACAATCCGTGTTTACATTTTGTAAACAGAATGTGGAATATGAACAACAGAAGATGATCCACAGGCGCAGAAGGCGCCGGGGTTTCGTGGGGGAAGATTTCGGCGAGGTTGGGGGAGGGGGCGTTCCGGCCTGCCGCATAGGGATATATTAGGCGTTTTGTCCTTGTTTCCTCTGGTTCTGCGTGCCAAGATCCTGGCATAGCGGGGCCAGTCTTCACGTTACACATAGGGTTCATTCAAGCATCATGAAAGTCATTCTGGCGTATTCCGGCGGTCTGGACACCTCCTGCATCCTGACCTGGCTTCAAGAGAAGTACAATGCCGAGGTCATCACCTACTGTGCCGACGTAGGGCAGGCGGAGGAATTGGACGGCATTGACGCCAAGGCCCTGGCCTGCGGCGCCAAGAAGTCTTACGTAGAGGATCTGACGGAGGAATTTGCCCGGGATTACATCTTCCCCATGTTCCAGGCCAACGCCATCTACGAGAACATGTATCTGCTGGGCACCTCCATTGCCCGTCCCCTCATCTCCAAGCGTCTGGTGGAGGTGGCCAAGCAGGAGGGAGCCGAATACATCTGCCACGGAGCCACTGGCAAGGGCAACGACCAGATTCGCTTTGAGCTTTCCGCCTATGCCCTGAATCCCGCCATCAAGTTCATCGCCCCCTGGCGTTCCCCCGACTGGACCTTCAAGTCCCGCACGGATCTGATCCAGTATGCCCAGGAGCGGAAGATTCCCGTGAATGTCACGGCGAAGAAGCCCTACTCCATGGACCGGAACCTGCTGCACATCTCCTTTGAGGGCGGCGTGCTGGAGGATCCCTGGGTGGAGTCCCCCCGGGAGTGCCATGTGATGACCACCCCGGTGGAAGACGCCCCCAACACCCCGGAATACATCACCATCTCCTTCGAGAAGGGCAACCCCGTGGCGCTGGACGGCAAGGCCCTCTCCCCCGCCAACATGATGCGGGAGCTGAACCGCCTGGGCGGCAAGCACGGCATCGGCCGCATCGACATCGTGGAGACCCGCTTCACCGGCATGAAGGACCGTGGCGTCTATGAGACTCCCGGCGGAACCATCCTCTTCCACGCCCACCGGGCCATGGAGTCCATCACCATGGACCGGGAGGTGATGAGCGCCCGGGATTCCCTCATCGACAAGTATGCCAACATGGTGTACAATGGCTTCTGGTTCTCCCCCGAGCGGGAATTCCTCCAGGCCGCCATCACGGAGAGCCAGAAGAACGTCACCGGCGATGTGCGTTGCAAGCTCTACAAGGGCAACTGCTTCATCGTGGGTCGCCGGTCTCCCTACACCCTCTACGATCCGGAGGTGGTGACCTTCGAGGCGGACGACGTGTACGATCAGCAGGATGCCACCGGCTTCATCAAGCTGAATGCCCTGCGCCTGCGCATCAACGCCAACGCCAAGAAGCCCAACGCCTAATCTGTGGCGACCCCGGAGGACGCCACACCCCCACCCTCCCTCCCCCTGCCCCTCTCTGTCCCTCTTTTTTCTGGGCGAGGCGGTGGCGGGGCGATTTCGGGGAAGGCCGGCGTCCTCCGCTCTTCCCGGGCGCCCGATTCCCGGACCGGCAGGGAGAATCCTTCTTCCTGTCTCTGTTCCGGGGAGGCGTCCTCCTTTTTCTTTTGAACCTATGCAAGTGCAACTGCTGAAAGCGAAGCTTCACCGGGTGGAGGTCACCTCTGCCGACCTGGAATATGAAGGGAGCATGGCCATTGACCAGGAATGTCTGGAGAAGGCCGGCATTCTTCCCTACGAGAAGATTCTCATTGTGAACAACAACAACGGCAGCCGCATTGAGACCTACGCCATTCCCGCGGCCCGGGGCTCCCGCATCTTCTGTCTGAACGGAGCCGCCGCCCGCAGCGGCATGGCCGGCGACCTGGTCACCATCATGGCCTTCGGCCTCTACGATCCCCAGGAAGCCCAGGCCCACAAGCCCACGGTCCTCCTCTTCCGGGACCACAATCACCAAATCACCCGGAAGGATTAGCCTTCCCTTCTCCCCCTTTCCCACCCCTCTCCCCTCGGATTCCCCGCAAACTACTATGAATACTATTCGCATTGGCGTCATCGGTTTCGGCACAGTCGGCGCAGGGGTGGTGGAGACCCTCCTGAAGAACTCCGCCCTTATGGCCCAGCGCACCGGTGTGAATCTGGTGCTCACCAAAATCGCGGACCTGGACACCACCTCCGACCGGGGCATCACCCTGCCTCCCGGGCTCCTGGACTCCGATGCCATGGCCCTCATCCACTCCCCTGAGGTGGATGTGGTGGTGGAGCTGGTGGGCGGCACCACCATCGCCCGGAAATTCGTCTCCGAAGCCCTGAAGCAGGGCAAGCCCGTGGTCACCGCCAACAAGGCCCTCCTGGCCTTCTGCGGAGCGGAACTCTTCCAGCTGGCCCGGGAACACAACACCGAAATCTACTTCGAGGCCTCCGTGGGCGGCGGCATCCCCTGCATCAAGGCC
>JAEDNW010000059.1:0-13810 GCA_016302315.1 Lentisphaeria bacterium | reverse complement strand
GCGGCGGACAGTCCATCACGGACGCCTGCATCGGATTCCCCGAAACGGAACGCCTGATTCTGGAGGCGGGGCGCCGTCTGCGCAACCTGGCCCGGGAGGAGGAAGCCCGCCGCACCGTCAAGGTGGCCTATCTGGGGCCCGCCGCCACCTTCACCCACATCGCCGCCACCCGCACCTTCGGGGACCGGGTGGAATACCGCTCCTGCAACAGCATCGGCGGCGTCCTCTCCGCCGTGGAAGGAGGGATGTGCGACTATGGCGTGGTGCCCGTGGAAAATTCCACCGAGGGTCTGGTGAACGGCACCATGGATGCCTTGGTCTCCTCCCCCCTGAAGGTCTATGAGGAGGTGGCCATCGCCGTCCATCAGTGTCTCCTGAGCAACCAGAGCCGGGAGCAGATCCGGGTCATCTATAGCCATGCCCAGTCCCTGGGCCAGTGCCGCCAGTATCTGGAGCGCAACTTCCCCGATGCCGAGACCATCGCCACCCCCAGCAATGCCCGGGCCGCGGAACTGGCCAGCCATTCCGCCGGCGCCGCCGTCATCGCCAGCGCCGAGGCGGGACGCCTCTATGCCCTCAATGTCCTGGAACAGGATATCGAGGACAACCCGGACAACGTGACCCGCTTCTTTGTCCTGGCCCGGAAGGAGAACGACCAGGTGGTCCATGACCGCTGCTGCCTCTGCTTCGCCGCACGGGACAAGGTGGGCGCCCTCTACGATGCCCTCCTTCCCTTCAAGGAGGCCGGCGTCTCCCTCTCCATGATTGAGAGCCGCCCCTCCGGCCACGGCCGATGGCGCTACCGCTTTTTTGTGGAATTGGATTGCGGACTCCAGGATCCCAGAATGCCTGCCATTCTGGAGGAACTAGGCCACCAGGCCGACGAGGTGAAAATCATCGGCTCCTACCAGGCGTGCAAGAAGTTGCTGTAGGCCGTACGCCGTGGCGAGGAGGGTGTCCGGGCTCTCCCCGGCTCCGCCCATTCCCGCAGCGCGGGGCGGGCCTTCCTGTCCCTGGGTGAGGAAAATGTCAAAAAAAGGCGTTGTCTGACTTGAAAAGCGTTGGGATGGGTTTATTTTAACCGCCGTGCCTTCCGCCCAGGGCGGGAGTGTTACAACGGATCTCCGTTGCCCAATGGTGTAATGGTAGCACAACTGATTCTGGTTCAGTTTGTCTAGGTTCAAATCCTGGTTGGGCAGCCACCGATTCCCCCCTTTCTTATTTATGCCTTTGCGGGTCGGCCGCCAATGTGAGTGAGAGAGTCCGCCGCAACCGTTCCCCGAGCGTTCGCCGCCCCCCAGCTGATAGATGCTGCCGGGCGGTTTTTTTGTTTTTTGAGGGTCATTCGATGTTTGAGAGCATCAAGAATCTTTGGGTCAATGACATTGGCATTGATTTAGGCACGATGAATACCCTGGTGTGGGTGACGGGCCAGGGGATTGTGCTGGATGAGCCCTCCTATGTGGCCATCAATGCGGACACCAACAAGGTGCGTGCCGTGGGGGCGGAGGCCAAGCGGATGATGGCCATGACGGCGGAGCGTATCAAGGTGATCCGTCCTGTCCGGGACGGGGTGATTGCCAATGCGGAGGTCTCCGACGAGATGCTGCGCAGTTTCATCCGCCGGGCTTCCGGGCGCTACAAGATCATGAAACCCCGGGTGCTCATCGCGGTGCCCTCCGGCATCACCGAAGTGGGGATCCGGACGGTGAAGGAGAGCGCCCTTTCCGCCGGCGCCCGGGCGGTGCGTCTGGTGGAGGAACCCTTCGCCTCCGCGCTGGGGGCGGGGCTTCCCGTGGAGGAGCCCGACAGCAATATGATTGTGGATATCGGCGGGGGCACCACCGAAGTGGCGGTGATCTCTCTGGGATGCATTGTGGCGGGCACCAGCGTGGCCAATGGCGGGGACGCCATGGATGAGGCCATCATCGCCTTCATGCAGAAGGAGCACCAGCTCCTCATCGGGCCCCGCACCGCCGAGCAGATCAAGATCCAGATCGGCAGCGCCTCCCCTCTGCCGGAACTCCTCACCATGGAAGTGAAGGGACTGGACATGGGACACTCCGGGGATCGTCTCCCCCGGGCCGTGGTCATCAACTCCGACGAGGTGCGCACCGCCCTGAATGTCCCCGTCGCCAATATCCTCAAGGCCATCCGCAAGACCATCGATGCCTGCCCCCCGGAAATCGCCGGCCGCCTGGTGGACAACGGAATCACCATGGCGGGGGGCGGCAGTCTGCTGCGGGGGCTTCCCCAGCTGGTCAGCGAGAACACCGGTCTCCCTGCCACCCTGGGCAAGGAACCCCTCCGGGCGGTGGTGAATGGCACGGGAATCCTTCTGCAGAATGCCCGGGAACTTTTTGGGCAGCCCCAGAATTCCCTGATTGGCAAAGGAACCCGGGAATAAGTGCCGGAAGAGACGGGGCGGGGGAAGGGCGTCCCTTCTTTCCTCCCCGGGAAGGTGAAGAGGAGAGCCGGGCCATGGCGGGCGGAATTCGGGAACAGGCGTGGACGGGGATGCGCTGGGGGGCGAGGCTTCTCCTCCTTTGCGTCTGGCTGATGAGCGGATGGGGCCTTCCTCTGGCTGCCCGGGAAAGCAAGGTGCCGGACTGGAAGCAGCTCCGGCCTGAGGAACGGAATATCCAGGCGGTGGTGATCCGGGTGGCCGATGGAGACACCGTGGATGTCCGGGACCGCCAGGGCACCGTGACCCGCATCCGACTCTATGGTGTGGATGCCCCGGAGTCTTCCCAGCCCTTCGGCGGAGAGGCCCGGCGCTATGTGGCCCAGAGTCTCCTGAAACGGGAAGTCCGGGTGGAGGGCCAGAACCGGGACCAGTATGGACGCCTGGTGGGAAGGGTCTTCCTGGACGGACGGGATTTCTGCCTGGAGCTGATTCGCCACGGCATCGCCTGGTGCTATGCCCAATATTGCGAGGATCCTGCCTATCTGGCCGCCCAGAAGAAGGCGCAGCAGGCGGGCAGGGGACTTTGGGCGGCGGCAAAGCGGGGAGAACCCCCTGTGGCTCCCTGGGAGTTCCGGCGGGCCCATCCCAGACGGGAGAAGAAGTCGGCCCAGGAGGAGAAGAAAGAAGAGCGGAAGCCGGAAAAGCGGCCTGACAGGGATCCGCAGAAGAGACCGCAGCCAAAGAAGAAGGAGACACCGCAGAAGAAGAAGCCCAAGGGCACCCTTCAGCCGGCGGAGCCTTCCCGGAAGAAGGTGGAGGTGCGCCCCTTGGCTCTGCCGGGACAGTAGCTCTTCCGGGAGGCGCGGAGAATTTTTGCGTTGGGCGAAGGCGGGAACGTCTTCGGGGGGCCGTGGGTCATGAAGAATGGTGTGTCCCAGACTAGACAACAGGAGGTGAAAATGATCATGCGACGTACGTTGGTTCTTGCGTTTTGGCTGATGGTGGCTGCTGTGGGTATTGCCCAGGAAGCCGCTTCCCCGGCTCCTGCCCAGAAAGGTGAGGTGGTGATTCCCGCTCCCCTGGGCCAGACGACTCCCGAAGGCTGGTTTGACGACTGGAATGCGGCCAAGGCGGCTTCCCGGAGCACGGGGCGTCCCATTCTGGTGCTCTTCACCGGCTCCGACTGGTGCCACTGGTGCAAGGTGCTGCGGAAGGAGGTCCTGGAAACGCCTGCTTTCCAGGAGTTTGCCCGCCAGAAGCTGATCCTGGTCTTCATGGATCAGCCCCGTAGCGTGAAGCTTCCCCCTGTTCTGCGGCAGACCTACCAGATACTTCAGCAGACCTTGAAACCCGGCTACGGCGTCCCCTCCCTGGTGCTGCTCTCGCCCGAGGGTAAGCGGCTGGATGCCATCTCCGGATACGACCCCGAACTGCTTTCCCGCCTTCAGAAGAAACTGGCCCCCTAGGGGCGCAGGAGATGCGCTGCCCCAGGGAAATTCCTAGCAGAATGACCGTGGGGCATTATCTTTACCCTTCAACCGCCGGTGGAAAAGGATGTCGGCTTTTCCCTCCGGCGCCTATTGCCTCCCTCTTCTCCTCTCCCCCCCTGCCTCTCCCTGACAGACAACGGCCGGATGCGCCCCGTCTGCCGCAGGATAAGGTGCTCCGCCTTGACGATGTGCCCCGGGGGGACTGGTTGCTCCGGGGGAGGCGGAGGCCTGTCTTCGGGAAAAACGTGACCTGCCGTGAAGGAATCTCAGGATGACATGAAAGTGCCAAGGGCCTCCCAGGAGGATTTCCAGGATTTTCTCTGGAAACCCTGGGGGAGCCAGGGGCTTATGGCCTCCTATATGCGGGACGTGGGGAATTTCCCCCTGTTGTCCCAGGAGGACGAGGCCTGGTGGGCGCAACGCTATTGTCTTGCCCGCCAGGAGATCCGGGAGCTGCTTCAGGGGCATCCCCAGGTGATTGTGCAGCGTCTGCGGGAATTGCGGGACAGTCCGGACCGGAAGGGGCTGTCCACCTATCTCATCTTCACCCAGAACTTTGACGGGCAGGTGGGAGAGGAGGAGGATCTGGGAAACGAGGGGGCGCTGAACACGCTGGATGGCACTGCGCTGAACCGGCTTCTGCAGAATCCCTCCGAGTTTATGCGGAAATGCCTCGCCCAGGAAACCGGGGAGGGGGAGGACGGCGAGAACCGGCGTTCCCTGGCGGAAATCATCGCCCCCTATCTGCGCACCACGGGGAATGTCCATTTCCAGCAGCGGTTCATGGAGGACTGCGTCCGGGGCTTTGTGGAGGGGAAATGGTCGGAGGAAGGCATGACTCCGGAAGAGAAGGAGGCCCTGTGCCGGCAGATGAAGGAGGCCCGGCAGCGGGAGCAGGAGGCGATGAATGCCCTGGTGGAGGGAAATCTCCGCCTGGTCATTTCCGTGGCCAAGCATTTCTCCACCAATCTCCTTTCCTTTGCGGACATGGTGCAGGAGGGGAACATTGGCCTGATGCGGGCCATCGAGTCCTTTGAGTGGCAGCGGGGCCACCGTCTTTCCACTTATGCCTGCTTCCGGATCCGCCACGCCATCACCATGGCGCTGAATGCCAAGGGGCGTTCCATCCGCATCCCCGTGAACATCTTGCGGCAGCTGTCCAAGATCCGGCGTCAGGAGCAGGAGTTTATCCAGAAGAACGGGGTGGAGCCCACGGACGAGGAGCTGGCCCAGAGCGTGGGCGTTTCCCTGTCTCGTCTCCGTGCCCTGCGCCGCATGGTGCAGCAGCCCATTTCCCTGCAGTCCATCATTTCGGAGGACCGGGACTGGAATGATGTCCTGGGTGGTCCCGAGGATCCCATCGGGGAGAAGCTGAACCAGGAGGCGGTGCAGGAGGCCCTTTCCGTGGCCCTGGGGACGTTGCGGCCCAACGAGCGGGATGTGGTGGAGCGTCATTTCGGGCTCAATGGCCGGACCGTCCAGTCTCTGGAGACCATTTCCAATCATTACGGGCTGACCAGTGAGCGCATTCGGCAGATTGAGGTGAATGCCCTGGCGAAGCTGCGCCGTTCCTTCAAGGAGACCTATCGCGGGGAAGGCTAGGAGGAGAGACTTCCGGCCAGTCCCCGTTTCCTGTTTTTCCCCCGTCCTTTGCCATGGCTTGCCAAGGATACCACGCCGATTCTCTTTTCCGGCACTTCTATCCGGAGGATACGCCTCTCCGGCGGCTTCTTCTCCGTCACAGTCTCCAGGTACAGGAGAAGGCCCTGGCTCTGGCGGCCTCCTCCGGCGTCCCTCTGAATCTCTCCCTGGTGAGAGACGGCGCCCTCCTGCATGACGTGGGGGTGGGGCGCTGCCATGCCCCGGGCATCCTCTGCCTGGGGGAGGAACCGTATTTGCGCCACGGGCTCCTGGGCGGCGAGATGCTGCGCCAGTGGGGGCGGGAGCATGGATGCCTCCCGGAGATGGAACCCCTGGCCCGGATCTGCGAACGCCATACCGGGGCGGGACTCTCCCGGGAGGAGATCCTCCGTCAGGGACTGCCTCTCCCACCCCAGGATTTTCTGCCGGAAACCCCGGAGGAAAAACTGGTCTGCCTGGCGGACAAGTTCTTCTCCAAATCCGGGGATATGGAGGAGAAATCCCGGGAACAGGTGGTGGGCTCTCTGGCCCGCTTCGGCGCCGAGACCAGACAACGCCTCCGGGATCTCTTCGCCCTCTTCCAACTTCCCTTCCCCCATTCATAACCTCCCTTCCCCCATTCATAACCCTCCCTTCCCCTATGCGCCACTCTTTCCTCTCCGCCCTTCTCATCCTTCTGGGAGCCTTCCTTCCCATGGCCGCGCAATCCACCCCCAATGATATCTGCCTTCCCCAAAAACTCTATCTCCTGGAGGGGGTTCCCCTGGATATCCATACCCAGCCCATGCTTCGGCGCTGGAGACCCTACGATGATTTCGTGCGCTTCTCGGGAGACAAGGGGGTTCGCTTCCAGCGTCGTCTCTCCCAGGTGGCCACCATCGCCTCCGCCCAGGAGGGGGCGACCTTGACGGTCTCCCTGGTGAACGGGGACGAATTTCAGGAGCTTCGCCGTTTGGAGAGTCGGCTGTGTGTGGCCAAGCCTGCCGTGGGGGAGGGAGAGGTGACGGCCCAGATTCTGGGGGACAGCTATACCCATGGAGGATTCTTCCGCAATGCCCTCCTCCAGAAGGACTGGGTGCCCGGGCTGCGGCTGGTAGGTTTGCGCCAATGCGCTCCGGATCAGTATGACGAAGGGCGGGGAGGCTGGTCCTTGTGGAGCTATTTCCAGATTCCCCGGGGGGATCACTATCCCTACCATGGCTTCCGGCATCCCCAGGGGAATTTCCGATACTACGGGGACCGGGCCTTCTGGCGTCAGGCCTGGAAGGTGGCCCGGGGCACTGCCGACAAGGGCTTCGAACCCACCTATTCCTGCAGCCGCTTCCAGGAGGCCGCCAGACGCTTCGACGAAACCACCGGAACCCTCCTCTCCCCCAAACAGGGCGATCTCCAATACGAAAGCCAGGAAAAACGCTTCCTCCTCTTCGACGGAAAACAGTGGGTCCCCCGGGAGGAAAAGGATTTCACCTGGACCATGGACTATGGCAAATACCTGGAAATGTGGAATCTCCCCGCACCCCGATTCCTCTTTGTCATGCTGGGCGTCAATGATTTCCGAGACCGCTACACGGAAAGCTTCGATCTGTGGGATTCCCAGATCCGGGAACTGGAGCAGACCTACCACCAGGCTGTCCCCGACGGCTATTTCGTCCTCTGCATCCCCTGCAGCACCATGGGCACCCTGGACAACGTGAGGGGAGATTTCACCGTGAAGCAGAATGCCGCCATGTGGCGCTTCCGGGAACATCTCATCCAGGAATTTGACGGCCGGGAAGGGGAGGGGTTCTATCTCCTGGATACGGGAATCAGCGTCTCCAATGAATACGGATATCAGCTGGAAGCCTCGGAGAACTACACGCTCCCTTATCCGGAATATCCGGGTAAGGAGAGAATCACCGTCCAGCAGGGCAACCCGCACCCCTATAGCAACTATGCGGCCATGGGGATCCCCCTGGCCGCTTTCATTCAATATTATCGGGAGAAGTAGGATATTTTGCATAACTCATTGCATTGCAATGAGTTATGCAAATAAAACCGGCGTCCTGGGAAAGCCTCCGGGGCGCCGGTGTCGTTTTTTGGGGGGAAGGGGGAGTGGTGGCGCCAAGGATTTCCCCGGGGAAGCCACGCAGCATACCTGGGGGGGTGAGGTCCTGCCGAGCGCTTTCCCCGGGATGGGGGGGGGGAGTGGCTATTTCCGGAGGGAGCAGGGGCCGTTGACGCAGCCTCCGGGGCAGCACATGACTTCCAGGAAGTTGGCGGGGAGTTTTCCGGCGGCGTAGAGTTTCAGCATGGCCAGAGTCTTCTTGTCGATGCCGTTGATGGCCTTGGCATCCAGCTTGAAGCCCTCCTGGAATCCGCCGGCCTCCTGGATCACAGCCTCGGTGACGCCGCAGCTCTTGGCGAAATTCCGGGCGGTGGCGATGGCGGGGCGGGGGAGCTTCCAGGGTTCGCAGCCGATGACGTCGATGTTCTTACCGGCCAGCATGGCGCCCAGCTCCTCGAAGCTGAGGATGTAGTCCACGCCTTTGCGGATGGCCTCCATGCGCTTGGCCACGCAGGGGCCGATGAAGACCACCTGGGCATCCGGGTGTTCCGCCCGCACCAGCTCTGCGGCGAAGACCATGGGGCTGGGGGTGGTGGAGACGTACTTCATGAAGTCGGGCAGGAACTTCCGCACCAGCTCCACGTAGGCAGGACAGCAGGAGGTGGTCATCAGCCGCTCGCCCTCGTTCATCCGCTCCTTGAATTCCTGGGTTTCGTGCTCCGTGGTCTTCTCGGCGCCCAGGGCGACTTCCATCACATCGGTGAAGCCCAGTTTGGAGATGGCGGTGAAGAGCTGCTCGATGGTGCCGGCAAACTGAGCGTAGGCGGCAGGCGCCACCATGGCCACAATCTTCCGGCCCTCCTGGATGGCCCGCAGCACATCCAGCAACTGGGACTTCTCCAGCACGGCGCTGAAGGGGCACCGGGCGAAGCAGTTGCCGCAGGAGATGCACTTGGCGGGGTCAATGGTGGTGTGTCCCTCCTCGTCCTTGTGGATGGCTCCCGTGGGGCAGGCCTCCTCGCAGGGCACCGTGGTCTTCACGATGGCATGGAAGGGGCAGACGGAGACGCATTTGCCGCACTTGATGCACTTGCTGTAGTCGATGGTGGAGGTCTGGTTGACGATGGAGATGGCGCCCTTGGGGCAGTTGTACATGCAGGGGCGGGAGAAGCATCCCCGGCAGTTTCCCGTGACCACGATGCGGCTGCTGGGGCATTCGGAGCAGGCGGCCTCGCAGACGGAGAGGGGGATCTGGGTGGAATCGGGATCCGCCTTCCGGGGTTCCCGCCGGCAGGCCTCCTGGTAGTAGGAGGCCAGGGTGCGGGCCTCGTCGGTTTCCTCCTCGCAGGAGAATCCCAGGAGGCTCATGAGCCTGTATTTGATGACGGCCCGGTCGCGGTAGATGCAGCATCGGCTGGAGCCTCCCTGCCGGGGACGCATGGCCACGGGCATCCGGTCCAGCTCTGTCTCCAGGGTGCCATCATAGAAGGCCCGGACAAAGCGGATCATCAATTCTCGTCGAAGATAGACAGAGCCGTCAAGCATAGGTGGTGAATCCTCCTGAGATCTAGGGAATTTCCCGGGAAACGACTACTCCCAGGCGGCGATGAGAGCGCGCATCTTCTCGTAGATCTTCTCGGGAGTGGCCTTCTCGATGATTTCCCCGTTGAGCTTCACATAGGGGGCGCCGGCCAGCTTGGTGTCGTTGCACAGGCCCAGGCAGGGCATGGCGCGGATGTCCGCCCGGCTCCGCAGCTCGCTGGGCATTTCGTTCTCGATGTTCAGCAGTTTGTCCGCGCCCAGCATGAAGCAGGTGGTGCCGCAGCAGATTTCCAGTTGCAGTTTTTTCATGGGAAGTCCTTGGGTTGAGAGGTGGGGTGTGTTAGGGGAGGGGGAAGAGGGAAGAGGGAGCCGGAGAGGCTAGAAGAAGCTAACTTCGATTTCCTTCCGGTATTTCCGGGTGAGGGCCTCGGAGATGCGGCGGATGACGCCCCGGCGCAGTTCCAGATCCTGGGGTAGATTGGGGTCCTGATGGGCCTCGTTGACCTTGGTGCCCACCACAAACTCGATGCGGTCGTGCTGCATCATCATGTCGATGATGCGCCGCACCGGCGTGGGCACCTGGGCAAGATCCTCGTCCTGCTCCAGGGCGACGCACACCCGGGTCAGGGTGAGGATGCCCTCCGTCACCAGGGCGATGCCGGGAATCTTTCCGGCGGGGGGCAGCTTGTCCCCGGGCTTCAGATGGGAGATGTCGATCTCCACCCGTTTGCCCAGGATGCGTTCCAGGATGGTGGCGGTGGTTCCGCCGCAGACGATGGTGTGCTCCTCTCCCAGATCGGCCTTCAGGGCGTATTCCCGGTCGTGCTCCTTGTGGTAGGGCGGGCCGGTGAGGAGCCGCATGACCCGGGGGGTCCGCATGTAGACCACCAGGCAGGTGATGTCGTCCTTGCAGGTGTTTTTGGAGATGGCGTAGGCCTGGTAGGCGATGGAGCGGGCCAGGGCGTAGGAGGAGATTTCCGGATTGCCCTGGATGCGCTCCTGGGCGAAGGCCAGTTCCCCGCTTCTCCGCCAGCCGAACTTGTACTGGGAACCTTCCCCCAGGCCGGACTGGGTCACCCCGTCCGAGGCCACGATGAGACGGTCCCCGGGCTCCATCTTCAGCTCGTAGCATTCCACCTGGCGGTCCGGCCAGTGCTTGGAGACGATGGTCTCGTGGCGGAGGGGGGGCACTTCCTTGTCGCCCCGCAGCTGGATGTACTGGGGATTGCCCATCTCCACCACCCGGGTGACGCCGCCCAGGCGGATGTCCACCATGGAGAAGGTGGCGTAGCTGATCTTCCGCACCTCGCAGACCGGCAGGGAGTCCATGATGGTCTCCACAGACTGGAGGGTGTCCATGTTGGACTGGAGGAAGCGGAGGGCCATGGTGGTGGTCATGTTGGCCAGCACATTGGCCTTGACCCCGCTTCCCAGTCCGTCGGAGAGCACCGCCAAATAGCGGTTCTCGTTCTTCAGCACCTTGATTTGCAGGTCATCCCCGCAGGCGGCCTGTCCAGTCTTGGTGAACTGGAAGGACTCCATTTCCACGAAGACGGTGGAGTTCATTGGTTCACTCCATGGCTTTCATAGCTGCCGGCAATCTCGTTCAGCAGGATTTCGGTGTCGGCCACATGCTCGCCGAAGAGGCGAGCCACCTGCTGGACGGTGAACACGTTCTTCCGGATGACCTCCCGGGCCTTCTCGGCGATCTGCTCCCGCTGGAGCTCGTTCTTGGTGATATCCTGGATGACGGCGCCAGCGGACTTTCCCTGGGCGATGGTGAAGACGCTGATGTTGATGATCCGATCCTTGAACTTCTGGTTGAACTTCTCAATTTCCCCCCCATTTTCCACCACGCTCTCGAAGAGCTCGGTGAAGTCGGGGAGGGTGGAGGCCACGGGAATGGTGTTCAGGTTGCCCAGGGCGTCGAAGACATCGGTCATCTCCACCATCTGGGCGAAGTTCCGGTTGCATTCGCAGATGTTGAGGGATTCATCCACCAGGACCACGGCGGCGGGGATGAAGCGGATGAGGGCGTTGCTGGTGCGCTGGAAGTTGCGCCGCAGGTAGGTGTGGCACATGGCGTCCTCCGCCTTGTTCTCCAGGAGAGCCTTGGCGAACTCCCGGCAGGTGCTGTAGCCACAGGCGCCGCAGTTCAACTCGTCCTTCCGGCTGAATTTGCCCACCCGGGCCAGGGCCTGGGCAATCTCCTTCTCCGTGGGCTCCTGGACGGGCAGGGGCGCAGGGGCAGGGGTCTCCTCAATGCGCTTCTGGACGGGACGCTGGGCGGAATTCTGCAGCGCGCTGATCTTCTCCGTCTCGGCGATGGCCTCCAGGCCGCCAAAGCCCTGGGGAATCACCGGGCCGTTGATGCAGCCGCCGGGACAGGCCAGGGCCTCCAGGAAGATCTTGTGCCCTCCCTGCCCGCCATAGTAGTAGGTGAGCATCCGGTCCAGATTCTGCAGGCCGGAGACGGAGAGGTAGCGCACATCCTTCCTGGCATCGTCCCGCAGGGTGTCGTTCATGCCGCCTTCCACGGAGTAGAAGCGCCCTTCCTCGGCGGCGGGCATTTCCAGGGGGGCGTCTCCTTCCTCGATCAGATGAATGTCCTTCTCCTGGAGGAGGGTGTCCAGAGTGGCGAAGGTGACGGCCAGGGCCAGCAGATCCGGATGGGAGTCCGCCTCGTTCTTCTTGGCGGCGCAGGGGCCGAAGAAGATCACCTTGGTCTCCTCTCCGTAGGTGTCCTTCAAAATGCGGCAGTGGGCCAGGATGGGGGAATACACGGGGACAATGTTCCGGGTGTAGTCGGGATGGTATTTCCGGATGTAGTCCACGCAGGCGGGGCAGGCGCTGGAGATCACCAGGGGCAGGTCGGTGGCGGCGAGAAACTCTCCGGTCTTTCGGCTGACGGCCTGGGCCCCCAGGGCGGTTTCGCTGACGCCTTGGAAGCCCAGCTTCCGGAGGGCGGCGGCGATCTGTCCCAGACGGATGCCGGGGAAATAGGCGGGAAAGCTGGGGGCGATGGAGGCGTGGAGGGGGACGCCGGAGGAGAGCAACTGCTTCAGGCGGGCCAAGTCGGAGCGGATCTTCTTGGCGTGGGAGGGGCAGACCTTCACGCACTCTCCGCAGGCGACGCAGCTTTCCGGAATGACCGACGCCTTTCCGTTGACGATGCGGATGGCCTTGCAGGGACAGTGCCGGACGCATTTGTAGCAGTCCTGACACTCGTTTTCAATGGTGTAAACCGGCTCGAACATCGGGAAAAAGGGGAGGAAAAGGGGAGGGGCGGCTGTCGGGAGTCGGGGGGAAGGGGTTGGGTGTCCCCTTCTCCGGGCGGAAAAAAGCCGCCGGGAGGAGAGAGGCGCCTCTCCTTCGGCGGCGTCATGGTCAAGGGGCCGGGAAATATTGATTGAGAATGTCCCGCATGACCCCGTTTTCCACGTGGCGGTAGACCTTGTCGTTGACGATGACGATGGGGCCGTCCGCACAGTTGCCGGTGCAGAGCCCCCCGGACAGGTCGATGTCCACCTCGTCGGAAAGCCCCCGGCGCGCCAGGAACTCCTCAGTGATCTTCACGTTCTCGGCGTTCCCCCGGGCGAAGCAGGAACTGCCGATGCAAATGACCATCTTGATCTTGCCCATGAATGAATGCGTCTCCTGGCTTGGGAATGGAATGAACTTAGGCCTTGGCCTCTTCCTCGGCAGGAGGCTCTTCGTTGAGGATGGCCAGATGGGGTCGGGGCATCAGGTCGGCGCCGCTCCAGTTGAGGATCCGGGTGATGCCGCAGCGCTCCAGCAGGTCAGCCGCCTTGGCGGCGTCCCGGTGGGGGACGCAGAGGATGGCGGTGCGCACATCCAGGCGGGGGATCAGATTCTGGAGCTTGTCCTGCTCGAAGACCTCGAAGCAGGGGGAGTGGAGAGGCTTGTCAAAGAAGGCGGCCAGGATATGGGCGGCGGGACCGGCGAAGCCGGGACGCTGCAGAAGAAGCTCCGCCATGAGGCCGGAACCCACAAACACCACGTCCTCCGTCTTGTCGCACTCCTCCCACCGGGCTTTCCGGGCCTGGGAAATTTTCTTCAGAATTTCCATTGTCTCTGGGGTCTCCTTTGCAATGAACGCGCCCCTCCCCCGGGAAAGGGGGCGGGGCTCTCCAGGGGGGAGAGAGGGCCGGCTCCCGGGGAAAGGGCACGCCGTGTCATGATGGCGTCTCGGGAATTACTTGCCGTAGTAGGCCGCCAGATAGAGTTCCTTGATCTCGGAGATCAGGGGGTATCTGGGGTTGGCGCCGGTGCACTGGTCGTCGTAGGCCTTCACGCAGAGCTCGTCCAGCTGCTTCAGGAAGGTCTCCTCGGTGATGCCCTTGGCGTCGAACCAGGGCTTCATGGCCTTGGGGATGTCCAGGGAGGCCTTCAGCTCCTCCACCTTCGCCACCAGCTTGTCCACCAGCTCGTCGTCATCCTTGCCCTGCAGTCCGATGTAGCGGGCCACGGCGGCATAGTCTGCCTTGGCGTTGGGGTAGTGGTATTGGGGGAAGGCTGCCTGCTTGGTCATGCAGTCCACCGCGTTGTAGCGGATAATGTAGCTGATGAGGAAGGCATTGGCCAGTCCGTGGGGCACGTGATACATACCGCCCAGCTTGTGGGCCATGGAGTGGCAGACTCCCAGGAAGGCATTGGCGAAGGCCA
>JAEDNW010000058.1:0-13836 GCA_016302315.1 Lentisphaeria bacterium | reverse complement strand
AAAATATTCCTCTCTCCTCTCCTGGCCCCGGAGGCGGGGAAGAGAGGAGAGGTGCGTGGGCTTCCCTAGAAGCGGGTGGTGAAGGCGAGGGTGAAATTCCGGCCCGGTTCCTGATAGGGCAGATTCCGGGTGGTGGAGAGATAGTTGGTGTACTGGGTATTGAAAAGATTTTCCGCCGCCAGAGTGATGGCGCTATCCATTTCCCAGAGCTTGAAGGCGTATCCTCCCCGGAGATTCAGGGTAGCCCAGCGGCGGGAGTGTTCCACCGTAGGCGGCGTATGGCGCTGGCCTGCGGCGGCCTGTCCCTCGGCCTCCAGCCAAAGGCCATTCTCCCACTGAGCCCGCAGTCCCACCAGACCATTGGCGGGGGGCACATACCGGAGATAGGTATCCTCGCTTTCGTTGGTGCCTTCCATCCAGGCGAAGGAGGCATAGGCGGTCAGGAGGGCATTCAGTTTCACCTCGCCTTCCACTTCCACGCCTTTCAGCACCGCCCGGGAGACATTGGACATCCGCTCGTTGTAGTAGTCCTTTCCGCCGATGGTGACGGGCTCTCCATAGGCCTTTGCTTCGATGAGGTCATGGAGCTGGTGATAGAAGAGGGAGAGATTGGCCCGGGCCTTTTCTCCCACATAGTGGAGGCCATATTCCGCATACCAGGAGACCTCGGGATCCAGGCCGGGGTCGCCCCAGGTGGCCGTTCCCGCCGTGGCGTTCAGCTGGATGTACTTATAGCGGTCCATCAGGTCGGCGGTGCGATATCCCCGGGCGCCCAGGAGGGTCATGGACCATTCGGGAGCGAAATCCCAGGTCAGGCCCAGATGTCCGCTCCATGCCCAGTCGTCCGCCTTCTGGCGTTTCCGGAGGAGGGAGTGCTTTCCGGTGAGGATATTGGTATCGTAGAGAGCGTCGCTGCGGGACCAGTTCCGGTCGGCCCGGAGGCCGCCGTTCAAGGTCCATTGGGGAGCGAGGTTCCAATCATATTCCACGAAGGCGCCCAGATTGTTTTGGACGGAATCGGAGAGGGGGTCATCCCAGGCGGAGAGGGGGCCCTTCACGGGATGGATCACCTTCTTGAGGCGGCTTCCCGTATAGCTCCAGCGCCAGAAATCCATGCCCAGGGTCAGGGCGTGTCCCTCCGCCAGTTCCCAGTGGTTTTCCTGCCGGGCGGAGAGGGTGCGGTGGGTGGCGTTGGGGGCCACCAGCACCTGCTGGGCGCCGGCGGCCACCTTGTTGAAGCGGTCGATGCGCACATGGCGCTCAATGATGCCAAAGCCCAGCTCGAAGGTGGATTTCTTCCAGATCTCGCCCTCGGGCTGATAGGTGTGCTTCAGGGCAAAGTCCTCCAGGGTAGTCCGGGGATAGACCACACGCTGAGAGATGGCGGGGAGATTGGAAGCCCCGGGAATGCCCACGTCCTTGGCCCGATACCGGCTGTACTTGAACTCGGTCACATTGGCGTCCGTCCAGCGATAGCCCAGCTTCAGGGTGCTCTGGGCATCCTCGAAGAAGCTGTTCCGCACCTGGTCATGGGCGCCGTCCTCGTAGGAATCCGCGCTGCGCATGCCCCCGGAGAGATAGCCCCAGAAATCCTCCTGGGAGTAAGAGGTCCAGGCATGGACGGCATATCCTTCCCCGTTGGTGGAGCCGGAGACCGTGGTGCCGCCATGCACCTGAGGATCCTCGGTGAAGGTGGCGCCCTTGGTGATGACATTCACCACACCACCCATGGAACCGCTGCCGTAGAGCTGGCTGATGGGCCCCTTCAGCACTTCCACCCGCTCCACTTCCATGGGAAGGATCAGACCGAACTGGGCCGCCACATCCGTGGCCGTGATGATGCGCTGTCCATCCAGAAGGAAGACCAGGCGTCCCCGGTCCAGGCCCCGGACATTCACTTCTCCGCCCCAGCGTCCGTCCCGGGAGATGGAGACCCCAGGCAGGCGGGAGGTGGCATCAGAGAGGGAGACCGGCTGGAGCTTCCAGAGGGATTCCGCCTCCATCAGGGAGATTCCCCCAGGGGTCTGGGAGACAGGACGGGGAAGGCCACGGGCCGTCACCACCACGGGATCCAGGGTCACGGCGACTTCCGATTCCTGGGGAAGCGCGGGGGGCAGAGCCGCCTCCGGCGTCTCCTGGGCCAGGAGCGGGAGGGACAGCATCATCAGGGCGAGGCTGAGCAGGGGCGTGCGTTTCATTTTGGGTTCTCCTGCGTCTCCGCCTCGCAAACTTCCCTTGCCTACGGGAAAGGGCAATCCGGGAAAACGGGGGCGCTGATTTATCGGGGGGGATTTTGTCGAGTAAGAAAGAGAATTTTCGCCGTCACGCCCGGGAGCATTCCCAGCTTGCCGGAGAGGGCCCCCAGCTGATCCGTGGTGCCTTCCAGAATCAGGGAGATGAGGCTGGCGGAGAACTCCCGGAAGGGAAGCCCCATCCGCCCTCGGACCAGTTCCTGGTAGCCGGAAAGAAGGCGGTTCACGCCCTCCACGCTTTCCCGGGTCTCCACCCAGATGGCAATGACGGCAACACGACGATTTTCCTCAAGCATGATGACTTCCTCCGGCAACGGAATCCACGACGGCTTCTCCCCCCGCTTTCCCCGGCGCCAGGCAGGAAGGCACTTCGCCTCCCCAGGGCACCGGATTCCCCAAGGGGATACTCCGGAAACACAAAAAGCCCGCATCCCCCGGCCAAATGCCGAGAAACGCGGGCCCTGCGGCGGCGCCTGAATTGAGCGTAGCGCACACCTTCTCTTCCGACACGTCTGCCCGCTGACTCAGGAGTAACCACCCTTGTCGTGAGGTAACGGAAAGCCTGCGACGCTACCCCGAAAACCGGAGAGCCGACGCAGCAAAAAAATGGGCTCCTCAACCAGGCTCAAACTGGTGACCTCCTGGGCCACAACCAGGCGCTCTATCGACTGAGCTATGAGGAGCACTGAAAACGGGCCTTAATCTACCACAGGGCCGGAATTTTGCAAGAAGCCCCATGGGAAATTCTACAAAAATTGTCCCATTTTGTCCTCTCCATGTCCATGCCCTCCCCCGCAGCACCCCGGAGGGAGGGAGGGATCATGGGGCGCTGGTCTGCCACTGGGCAGCCACCTGAGGGGTCCACTCGAAGAGGAGGAATCCCCCCATTCCGGCAGAGCGTACGGCCTGGATCTGGCGCAAGGTCTCCTGGCGGGAGAGCTGATTGGGGGTCACGCCCAGCCCCGGCACAAGGAGGGAGGCCTGGGAGGCCGTGGCTTCCCGCTGCCGGGCCAGATCTCCCTGGAGGAGGGCGGCGGAGGAGCGGTAGTCCATGGGGCAGAGGAAATCCACCATGCCCTCCTGGAGCCATCGGTTCCACTCCTGGCCCACGCTCCGACGGGCATTCTCCAGATCGGGATAGACCGCCGCAGAAACCTGGATCCGGGGACGGCTCCGCCGGGCGGCCTGGGCCAGTTCCTGGACCAGCTGGGTGATTTGACGGCGCCGGAAACGCTCCCAGGCCTCCCGCACCTCCCCCTGACTCTGCAGACATTCCGGCCAGTTGGCCAGACTTCTCCCTAAAAACTGCTGGAAGGCCGCCTGGCACCGAATGCAGGTGCAGCACTGGCTCCCTTCGTACCGCACCATGTCCAGGTGGATTCCCTGGAGGGAATATTTCCGGGCCAGCTCCGCCACCAGGGAAGTCATCAGGAGGCGGTTTTCCCGTTGGGTGGGGCAGAGCCAGGGCACCGTCTCCCCGGTGACTTTCCGCTGGAGGCGTCCTTCCCGTGCCATGCGGTCCCGGAAGGCCTTGGGGGCATCGGAGACATTGAGAATCTGCGCCCAGGCGTGGACCTGGATCTTCAGATTTTCCGCCTGGGCCAGGCACTCCGCCACGGCGCTTTCCCCGCCTCCGTCCAGCCGCCCCCCCGCCTGTGTGGAAGGCCAGGCCGTGGCGTAGGGGGAGAGGAAATGGGGGAAAACGGCATTGAAGCGGGCCAGTTTCAGGGTGCGCAGGGCGCCGCCCCAGCCCTGCTGGGGAAATCCGGTGGCGGAGCGCATCCAGGCTCCCCGGAGTTCCTGGTCTCCCGCCACAGAGGCCTCTCCTGCAGGCATTGCCTCATTGGCCAGGGCATCCTCCACGGTGGCCAGGGCCGCCACCAGTCCAGGATAGTCCGCCGCCCGTTCCGCCCGGGCGAGGGCCTTTTTGGCGGCGTTGTGCTCTCCGGGGCCGGCATTGGCCAGGGCAAAGCGCGCCTGGCGCAGCAACGCCGCCCCGGCGATCTTCCGGCATCCCGGGGCGTGGTCCTCCAGGAAAGCCGCCAGGACAGGAATCGCCCGGGATTCATCCTGCCGGAGATAGACATAGGTCATCCAGAAGCCCGAGGGGCACTGGATGATGGCCGGCCAGGAGGTTTTCCGTCCAGCGGCATCCATCCACCAGGCACGGCTCTTCAGGATGCCTCCCTCGCTTCCCGTCCCCACCGCCAGGATGGCCGGACAGCTTTGGCGGAAGGAGGCTCCGCCCTGGGTGCACAGTCCGCTGATCCCTCCCAGGCTCTCTGCCTTCCGGAATTTCCCGGCAGGCAGCTGCATCACCGTGGCCAGGCGAGGCGGCAGGGCATAGAACGCCCCGATTCGTCCCCCCTGGCGCAGGAATGTGCATAGGGTATTTACCCCGTTCTCCCCTAGATTCTCCCCCGCAGGCAATAGGACGCACCGGCTCTGGCGCAGGGCGGACAAGGTCAGGTCCGCCTCGTCCACCACGGCAGGGTAGATCCCTCCCCGCACCAGGCTCTCCCCCAGATGCTGGCTGTAGCGCAGGGCCTCCCGGCGACGCTCCGAAGGCACATCCCGGGACATTCCTCCCCGCACCAGGGCCACCGGCACGTTGGCCTCCAGGAACTCCAGGGAGGCCACCTGAAGGGAGAAGGTCCCCGGCGCCCCACGCCAGGCGGCAATCCGGAGGGCATCGCAATTTCGCCAGGAAGGGCAGTCGGTTCCCTCCGGCAGGAAGGAGGCCTTGGACAGGACCTGCTCCTCCCATAGGCCGTAGGTGCGGGGAGTCAGGGTTGCCTGGTACCAGGCGCCGCCCAGGCGGAAATAGAGATTGATCTGGCTGGCCAAGTCCCCTTGGATGGCCCGGAAACGGAGGCGTACCCCGGCGCAGCGGCTAAGGTCCTCCGAAAGGGGAATGTCCCAGCAGGCGCGTCGGGAGCCCTCTTCCCGGAAGCGGGTGGAGAACTCCAGCACGCCGCCCCGGGGATGGAAGAGCACCCGGGTCTCCCCGTCTCCCGAGGGCACACAGCTTTTCTCCAGGGGGGCCAGCTCCAGTTCCCGGGCGGGGAGTAGTCCCATGCCCAGGGAGAAGATGAGCAAGAGCACAGGCAGGAGGGAGACTGGGCGGAGGGAGCGACGCATGGAGGAGGGAAAGGGGCCTTGGGCAGAGGAAGTAGGGGGGAGTGGAATAATATATGCCCGGCCTCCCCTTCCCCGCTCTCCCCAGGGCCAGCAGGTTTTTCCGTCTCCCCGCAGTTCCCTTTTCCCGACCGTCCTGGGAAGGGACGGCCCCCAGGGAGCGCATTAGATTACGGCCCATGATTGACTTGCATTGCCATAGCACCGCCTCCGATGGAACCCTCACCCCCAGCCAGCTGGTGGCTCTCGCCCAGAAAATCGGTCTGAAGGCCCTGGCCCTGACGGACCACGACACCCTGGATGGTCTAGAGGAATTCCGGCAGGCGGGAAAAGAAAGCAGCCTTCTCTGCGTGCCGGGGATAGAGCTGGCGGCCCAAAGCGCCACCCAGGCCCACTGGGGCTTCCACATTGTGGGCCTCTTTCTGCAGGAGACGCCCTCCCAGGAAATGGCCGCCCTGCTGCAGGGATGCCTCCGGGCCCGGGCAAAGCGCAACGAGACGATCCTGGAACGCCTCCATGGGCTGGACATCCCCCTGACGATGGACGAGGTGGAGGAGGCGGCAGGGGGCGAAGTCGTGGGGCGCCCCCATTTCGCCCTGGCCCTGCAGCGTCGGGGCGTAGTCCCCTCCGTGCAGGCCGCCTTTGAACGCTTTCTGGCCACCGGCAAGCCGGCCTATGCCAGCCGGAAACTTCCCACGCCCGAGGAGGCCATCTCTGCCATCCACTCCATGGGAGGGGCCGCCGTTTGGGCCCATCCCTTCACCAAGGGCAACCACAGCGTGCGCCAAATCCACCAGATGGCCCTCAACTTAAAGGCAATGGGCATGGATGGCATGGAGGCACACTACGCCATGCACACCCCGAAACAGGTGGAGAATGCCCTGGAAATCACCCGGGAAGTGGGACTCTTCCCCTCGGGAGGCTCCGACTTCCACGGGGAGGCCTTCCGGAATGTCCATCTGGGCACCGGCACCGGCAATCTCCAGGTGCCGGACCGCTATCTGGAACCCCTCCGGCTCTGCGCCCGGCGACGCACCGACCTGGCCCAATGTCTCTGCCATATGGCCACCGACAGCTGAGCCCCCCGACCCTCGTCTACAGGGTCCTCAGATATTCCAGGGATTGCCGGCGCAGGGGTTCCAGCCGCTCCTGGGCCACCGCATACTCCACCGGCGTCCCAAGGCAGTGGGAAGCCTTCTCCCATTCCCCCGGCCGGACCACCCGGTCCTGAAGCCCCAGAAGGGAGAGGACATCGGCAATCCGGTCAAACCGGTGGTTCCGTGTCGAGGGGGTCACCAGGAAAGGACGTTGGAAGACCAGGGAGAACATGACGGCGTGGAAGCTATCCGTCACCACCAGGGGTGCCTTCTGAAGAGCGGCCAGGTAGTCGGGGATGGGGGTGGCGAAGGGGCGATGGATGCCCGGAGTGGGCAGACGGCGCTGACGGACGGCGATGATCTGCACCGGCTGCCGGGAGACCTTGTGGAAATGCCGCAGGAGCCTTCGGTGATCCGGGGTTTCGTCCAGCAGAACGGCGGTGATGGCGGGCTTCGCCGGTTTTGCCTCCGCCAGAAGGGGCTGATACAGGGAAGGCGGGGCCACCAGGACGGGATCCAGAACCCGGACCGCATCCTCCCGCCCCAGCCTCCGGCAGATCTTCCGGCCACTTTCCTCCCGGACACTGATGCGGGAGAAGCGCCGGAGGAGTCTCTCCATGGCCGTCTGGATCTCCGGGGCGAAATTGCGCTGGGCTCCCTCCCCAAAACTGGCGGCATAGGAACAGGCCCGCACCGTCTCCGGCACGCCCTCCAGGAAATAGCTTTTCCAGGCCTCCCGGGTCAGATCCGGATTCCAGACCTGGTCACTCCCCACCACCACGGTGTCCAGCCCCTGACACAGTTCCGCCACAGAGGCGCTCCGGCGGTCAGAGAGGCGAAGCCAGCCTTTCCGGAATTGGCGGAAGGCCTCCTGCTGGGCCCGCTTCCGGAACTTGTACCAGGGGGCATCGGGGATGTCCATGAAGGGCGGCACCACATCCAGGATGGTGACCTCCGCCCCGGGATTCTCCTGCGTCAGAAGATGCTGGAGGGCATAGGCCTGGAGCACCGCCCCGAAATTATGGGTCCGGTGGAAGGTGAGGATTCCCATGCGCCGGGATGGGGCGCTGCAAGAGTGAGAGAGAGAGGGAGTCATATTCTGGCCGTCTCCTCCAGGGAAGCGATGCCCAGGAGGCATCCCATGAGAGCGGGAACGGCCGTCTCCACCCGCAGGACAGATTTCCCCAGGGTGACCGGCAGGGCGCCGGCCTGGAGCAAGGCCGTCTCCTCCTCCGGAGAGAAGCCCCCCTCCGGCCCGACCCACAGCGCTTGGCACTGGCGCGCCGCCGCCGGGCCCAGAGGACGCCGTTCCGTGGCCTCCGCCGCCGGAGAGGCCCCGAAGACCGCCCCGTCCCCAGGAGGATACTGCAACAGAGCCTGGCGGAACGTCAAGGGCGGCAGCAGGGGAGGCAGAAAGGGATTGCCGGATTGCTTCATGGCGCCCACCAGGGTCTCCTTCCAGCCCTCCGACACTTCCTCCGGCCGGGAAACCCCGTATGTACACAAGATGGGCTGAATCCCACGGAATCCCAATTCCACCGAGGCCTTCAGCACCAGGTCAAAGGACTTCCCCCGGGGAGGCGCCACCAGAAGCACCGGGGAAAGGGCCGGACGGGAAAAACGCCGGCAGGACAGAATCTGGCACACCGCCTCCCGGCAGGAACGCCCCTCTCCCCGGGAAACCAGCACACACTCCGCCTTCTCCCCTTCTCCGTTCAACAGCTGCAGGCGATCCCCTGCCTCCAGCCGCAACACCCGCAGGGCATGCTGGGCCTCGGTAGGGGGAAGAGACACGGTGGCCCCAGGCTGATCCAGGGTTTGAGGAAGATAGAAACGGCGAATCTGCATGGCACGTCAGGGGGATCGGGAAAAGAAAAGGAGCCGGCACACCCCGGGGAGGCCTCCCTTAGAAAATACTTTCCTCAGGAGGCGGTTCCGGAGCTGCGGGAGGGGGAGGAGACGAAGAAAGAGGACGGCGGGACGGCATCGGACGCCCGGGAGCCCCCGGCGCCCCAGAAGAGGGCACACCCCGGGGCGTCACACGTTCAAAGGCCTCTTCCACCTGGGGAGCCACCTCCCCGGGAGGCGTGGCGATTCCCCCGCTCCGATATCCGTCCAGCAACTGCAGGGAATCCCCATAGACGACAGGATTCTTCCGCGTAATCTTGGTCTTGGGATCCACCCAGCTCTCCACATGGAGACGACCCTCCACAAACACCGCACTCCCCTTCCGCAGGGAATGCTGGCAGAAATCCGCCAGACGCCCCACAAACATGACGTCCAGATACTCCACCTCCTCCCGCTGGGAACCATCCTGGGCGTGGACACGACGGTTGATGGCCAGGCTGAAACGGCAACACACCGTCCCGCTCTTGCTGCTGTTCAAGGAAGGGTCCCGGGTAAGGCGCCCCATGAGAAAAACACGATTCAAGTTGGGCATGTTCGTAAGATAGTCCGGCTTTCTGCGTTCCCCAGGGCACAGCGGACTCCTTGCCCCCTGGAGAGGAACCGCCCCGGAAAGCCATTCGCACCCTCGCCCTGCTTCCCGGGCTCAATCCCTGGAATGAAAGTAAAAATAAGTCAGATTTGAAATTTTTCAAGATTTTTCTGAAAGTAGATTTGCATTTCTGGAAATTTCCCTTATGATAAGGGCGAGGCCCCTGTTCCCCCCATGCCAACCCAATCTGTGAAGACACGCCTGCCGCCGCCTTTGGGGAGACGCCTTTTCCCGTCCGGGGCCTCCCGAGCCATCCGTTGACGGCGGCCAGGCCGTGGCTTCTTCCTCAACCCAAGGAGATCCTACATGAAAAATCGCAATGTCCTGTTTCTCTTCCTTCTGCTCAGCGGTGCCCTGCTGTGTCCCCTGCTCTCCGCCGCCACCCCCCAGGAGACGGAGTCCCCGAAGACGGAGACGGTCCAGGAGGCGCCTACGGTGAAGCAGCTTCGGGGCAAGCTTCTGTATAAGCGGAATCAGATCCGGAAGCTGGAGAAGGCCGCCTGCGAGGCCGACGCCGCCCTCCAGGGAAAGGTGACGGAGCTGGAAAGCCAGATCCAGACCCTCTATCAGACCGCGGAACCCAAACTCCAGGCCCTCTACCAGGAAGAAAAGGCCCTGCTCACCCAAATCCAGGAGGCCACACCTAAGAAATAGAACCCCATCCCCCCCCCCGGGATCCTCCTTTTCCTTAAGCAAGCGAACGGGGGGAAGAGGAGATCCCGGGGCTTTCTCAGGGAAAGGCCTGGTTTTCCCCTGGGAGCCAGGAAGAAAATATTTTCCCTGGGCTACGCTTGCAATGCCCAGAAAAAAAGTTATCTTATGAGGAAAGCGTGAAAAGCCGGGGGATTTTTTGGAAAATCTGAAATTTTCCGCTTGCAACCCCCTGGCGAGTGCGCTAGAGTACGTGTTCGTACCCTGAAAAATGGCCGGGGAGTGGGAATTTTCCCAATTGGGATTCCTTTCGAGTAGCCCCCCAGGCCAGAGAGACACTTTTGTTTTTTAGGTTTGTTTCCCCAATCGTTCCCCTCAACCCCAATACAAGGACAAGCACAATGAAGAAATCTCTCATCGCTTTGTTTGTTGCAGCTTTCTGCTTCAGCAGCATGGCTCAGGTCCTGGTCTATGACTTCTCCGCTTCCTTCAAGCGCCTGGACGTCAAGCAGGTGACCTACTCCTACAAGAAAGACGGCGTCGTCGTGAAGAACGCCAAGATGGACTCCCCCAAGGTGGTCAGCGACAAGTTCACCGGCTACATGGTGATCGATGCCTGCGAGAAGTGCGAAGGCGCCATGGAAGTGAGCACTGAGAACAACCAGGCCATCTTCTACATCACCCGCAGCGGTGACAAGGCCAAGAACATCTACCGCGCTGTTGGCGATTTCAATGCCAACATGTTCGGCGCCAAGCCCATGCTCCGCAATCAGGAGATCGTGAACGGCGACAAGTTCACCGATGCCTCCGGCGAGTTCTCCCTGCCCCTGTCCTGGGGTCAGGATGACAACCACATTGGCTTCCTGGGCTTCGACAACTTGAGCAACGACAACACCTTCTACGGCCAGGGCTATGGCAAGGTCTCCAAGCTGACCACCGTGGAGAAGGAAACCATCACCGAGGGCGATGACTGCGACGGCACCACCACCACCGTGATCACCAACGAGACCACCTGCTGGATGGTGAAGACCCTCTCCGGCGTCGTGGCCGGCTGGAGCGAGTACACCGGCGTCTGCAACGACTTCCTCTTCGACGTCTGCGACCTGGAGACCCCCACCATGGACAAGTGGGCTCCCCTCCCCGGCACCTTCACCCTGAAGCTGAACAACGCTCTGACCTTCAACAAGAAGGAGTTCCGCTTCGAGGACTTCGCCGCTGCTGAGGAAGAGATCCTGGCCAAGCTCCGCAAGGGTGACAAGCCCGTCTACGCTCCCGCTGGTGAGAACACCCCCGAGGGTCTCGAGCCCGGCGAGCAGTGGGGCGAGTAATCTGGCGATGACAGCCATAGGTCTGTCCCTCCTGTAGGGACGGGCCTATCCCCCCGTAAAGGAAGGAATAGTTCGCTATTCCTTCCTTTTTTGTTCCCGGAAAGGACGGGGAAGGAGAGGCCTCCACTCCGTGGGGTGCTTAATCCCTCTTCCTCGGCAGGGAACCTGCCGCCCCTAGGGGAGTCAAAAGGCGGCTTCCTCTTTTCCCCGACCACAGGCCACGGGGTTGTCCCCCCCCCGATTTCCTTCCCTAGCTCCCATGAAAAAGAACCTGCTCTTCTCCCTGCTCGCCCTGCTTCTTTTGGCAGGGGCCGTTGCCATCGGTCTGTATCGTTCGGCCGACCCCACCATGGAAGAGGAGCATCCTGCCCCCTCTGCCGTCAATCCGGCAAGGCCCCCCGCTCCCTCCCTGGACACCAGCTCCGTTACGCAAGAGGCGACACCTGCCGAGGACGAAGAAGTGGTCTTCGTCTCCTCCCAGCTGGATTGGAACGAGGAGGAGGCCCGGGATAGCGAAGTGCAGAGAATGCAGGAGATTCTGGACACCAACCAGAACGAGGACATTTTGGCCCAGGCGGAGTTTCTGGTGCAGTCCGCCTCGGAGGTGCGGCGTCACGCCGCCATCGCTCCCCTCCAATGGGTCAACAATCCTGCAGCCATCCGGCTCCTGAGCCAGCTGGTGGGGGATTCCGAGCCGGAGATCGCCATGGAGGCGGTCTCCGCCATCGGCGGCATCCTGGACACCATCGCCACAGAGATCAATACCTCGGAAGAAGGCGAACTGGAAACGACGGAGGACCTGGATCTGGATGAATTTTATGAATCCGCCACCGAAGCCCTGCTGGCCTGCACCGACCAGGATTCCCTGGATGTCCTTATGCTGAAAATCTCCACTATGGATGTCTCCCTGGCTCTCCCCATCTTTTTGGAAATCCTGGAAAACGGACAGGATTGGCAGCAGCAAACCGCCTTGGAATATATGGACAACGTGACCCATGGGGATGGGGTCACCAACCGGGAAGAGGCCTACCTTTGGCTGAAAAACGCCAAGGGAGAACAGCGAGTGGATCCCTGACCATTTCCCCCTACCGCCCACACAGACATTTTCCCTACCCTCCATTCTCCCGCCCATGAACTCCCTGCTCCCCCTCCTTTGCGCTCTCCTCCTCCTGGCCGTCGCCCCCGGATGCTCCCCCTCCCCCACACCCGCTCCCGAGGCGACGCCCACTGCTCTGGAGGAAACCACCGCGCCGGAATTCGACGAGGCAGGGAAGTCTTCGGAGCAAGAGGAGTCGCCCCGCACCTCTGCCGGCATGGCCATGCTGGCCGGACGGGATGTGGCCCTGCGTCTTTATGACCAGGAATACACCTATAGCGAGATCCTGGAGTATTTCCAACGGGTGCAGAGCGTTTCTCGCAGGGGAAATACGGGAGGCAACCAGAACGCCACCTCCTTTGAGAAGGATACCAGACAACAGAAGAAGTGTCTCCAATTCCTCCGGGGAATCATCCAGCAAAAGGTCCTCCTCCAGGAGGCCCGGGAGAAATGCCAGCCCCCCACCGAGACGGATCGTCATCGCCTCTCCCTCCGCTGGGCGGAAACCAACCCCGGGAAAACCCTGGACGACTATCTGTCCCGCTTCTCCGACACCCCCGCGAACCCCCTCCAGATCTCCCGGGAGGACGCCCTCCTCCTCCTGAAATATCTGGACAGCCGCCTGGAGGAAGTCCAGGTTCCCCCGGAAGTCCTGGAGGAAGGGAAAAAGAAACTCCAGGGACTCCGGGTATACTTCCAACAGGAGATGACGAAGAAACTGGAGGAGTTCAAGACCATTGCCGAGATGGATGGTTTTCACACCGACGAGGGGTTCTGCCTCCTGGCGAAAACCTTCTCCGAAGGCACTGAATCCGTGAACGGCGGCGTCTTCTCCACCCCCATGACCCGCCAGGAAATCACCGACTGCAACTGGGGACAGCCTTTCACCCTGGGCAAAGGACAGACCAGCGGACTCATCGAAACGCCTACCTCCTACCGCTATATCCGGGTGCTCGAGGAATATCCTCCTCAGCAGGCCGGAGAGGAGGAGACCCTGAAGGTGGCCCAGATCCTGCTTTCCAAACGGGAGCTGGAAGGGGTCCCCACCGAGGAGGAACTCCGCAAGAAAATGCAGAAGGACTTCCAGGAGAAGTGGGTCCTCCAGCATATCGCCCCCACCCTCCGCTCCGATGCCTTCGACTGCCCCCTCTTCCCCCTGATCCTGGAAGAGTGGCTCCCCGTCGCAGAATAGCCTCTTCCACCCCCGGGGGTTCCCGGCCGGGATGTTTCCCGGCCTCCACCCACGGGGTAGACGGGCCTCCCACCGCCGTAAACGGGGTTCGGATCATATTTTGGGGCTTACCGGGGGTTTGGTCGCCACGTTGTGGCTCCCGCACCCCCGTCTAGCGATCCTGTCACCCCTGCCGGGGTTCTGGGTGGATGGTGATAGCGCCACAGACGGGGGATACCCCCGTCCCCCCCCGGTTTTCCCTGGATACATTCTTCCCCCCGGGGGTTCCCGGGGTAGACGGGCCTCCCACCGCCGTAAACGGGGTTCGGATCATATTTTGGGGCTTACCGGGGGTTTGGTCGCCACGTTGTGGCTCCCGCACCCCCGTCTAGCGATCCTCCCACCGCTACGCGGTTCATGAGGATGCCCCCTACCCCCAGAGGGGGGGGCCGTCAAGACGGGGGATACCCCCGTCCCCCCCGGTTCAGCCAGCCACAGGGAAATTTGGCGCCCATGCGGGCGCGGCATAGCCTCCCCGGGGGAAACCCGTAGCGCTATATCCACCCCCGTTTGCGGGGGACGGGGGGAATTCCTATTGAACCCCGC
>JAEDNW010000057.1:0-13937 GCA_016302315.1 Lentisphaeria bacterium | reverse complement strand
CCCCCCGAAAACATTCCCCCTGCCCTGTGGAAAAATACGATGTTTTTCGCCATGACCTCCTCTTCATGTCGAAATTTCGCGATTTTTCGACATGAAACCGGCCACGTGTCGAAATTTTCGCGATTTTTCGACATGAGACCGGCCACCTGTGGAAAAAGCGGCGTTTTTTGTCACCGTCTGGCTATCCTTCCTTTCCTTTCGGCGTCGGGGGCCAGGTTTCGTTCTTGGGGCGTGGCTTTCAGGGAAAAAACTGGGCTTTTCCCAGGGAGGCGAGGTTGCAATCCTCCTTCGGAGAATTACGCTAACCCCTGATATCGAAGTCCCTGGCGTAAAATGCGCTGAGAGAATTGTTTCCCTCCTGTTTTTGCTCTTTCCTCCCCGTTTGGCATGGTCTCCCTTCCCTCCCCCGTCATCTTCTCCCTGGGGCATTTCCAGTTGCGCTGGTACGGGCTCTTTGCCGTGCTGGCCATGTTGACGGGCTACGGCGTGATGGCGATGCGTCGGAAGCGCTACGGTTTTCGATGGGAGGACTTGTCCCTTCTTTTGAACTGCAGCGTCATTTTTGGGGTGATTGGGGCGCGGCTGGAGTTTGTCCGCCGGTTTTGGGGCGAACTTTTCGCCCAGGATCTCCTGGGGGTTTTTCGGGTTTGGGAGGGAGGCCTTGTCTTCCAGGGGGGCTTTGTGGTAGCGGCCGTGGCCATTTTCTTTCTCTGCCGCAGGAAGAAATGGTCTGTGGGGCGTGTGGGGGATTTGATGGCCCCCGCCCTGCCCGCCGCCCACGCCGTAGCCCGGCTGGGCTGCCTTCTCAACGGCTGCTGCTTCGGAATTCCCTGGCACCACTGTGGGGCGGTGCTGTATCCTGCCCAGGGCAACGATGTCCTGAACACCCAGATCCAGCAAGGGCTCCTCTCCCCGGAGGCGGGGGCGACCCTCTCCCCCCTGCCTGTCCTTCCCGTCCAGGCTCTGGAGACCCTGTGGTGTCTTCTGGTGGCGGGGCTCCTTCTGCTGGCGGAAAAACGGGGGCTGGCCAGGGGGCGCCTCTTCTTCCTCTATCTCCTGGGATACTCCGTGGGACGCTTCCTCCTGGAGTTCCTCCGGGGCGACTATCACCACGCAGGCGTCCTGACCCCCGCCCAGTGGACCACTGCCCTGGTCATCCTCCCCGCCACACTGGCCGCCTTCCTCTGGACAAAATATCGTCAGACCCATCCTCGCCCCCAGGAGAAACAACGACCGTGACCGACCTTCCCCAGACCACCCTGGACATTGACGCCACCACCGCCGGGATGCGCCTGGATCTCCTCCTGGTCTCCCGCCATCCGGAACGCTCCCGCACCGCCATCCAGCGCGCCCTGGCCGCCGGATGCGCCACCGTGAACGGGGAGCCGGGCAAAGCGGGCCTCCGCCTAGAGGAGGGAGACCGGCTGGTCTACGCCCTGCCCCCGGAGGAACAGGCGGGTCCCCGCCCTCTTCTCCCCCGGGAACTTCCCCTGGAGATCCTTTACGAGGACGACGCTCTGCTGGTGGTGAACAAGCCTGCGGGGATGGTGGTGCATCCCGGAGCGGGGGAGGAAGGGGAAACCCTGGTCTCCGCCCTGCTCTACCGGGAACCTCCCGCCTTTGCCTCTGTCGGAGAGGACGCCCTTCGCCCCGGCATCGTCCACCGGCTGGACAAGGATACCTCCGGAGTTCTGGTGGTGGGCCGGACCCAGGCCGCCTGGGAAGCCCTGAAGCGCAGCTTTCTGGAGCGTCAGGTGGACAAGCTGTACCTCGCCCTGGCCCGAGGCGGCTTCAAGGAGAATTTTGCCGCCATTGAAGCTCCTGTGGGGCGGGATCCCCGTCACCGTCAGCGGATGGCGGTTCTGCCCCAGGGCGGGCGGCCTGCCCTCACCAAATACCGGGTGATCGGGGAGATGTACGGGATTGCCCTGCTGCAGGTGCGGCTCTACACCGGGCGCACCCACCAGATCCGGGTGCATCTTTCCCATGTGGGTCATCCGGTCTTCGGGGATTCCCTTTACGGAGGGGACGGGAAGCGTCCCCCCCTGTCCGCCCCCCGTCAGATGCTGCACGCCTGGAAGGTGGCGCTGCCCCATCCCCTCACCGGGGAGCGGATGGTCTTCACCGCCCCGCCGCCGGAGGATTTCCAGCGGAATCTGGCCTTTTTCGCCCAGAATTACAACCTGGAAGGGCTGGCACAATAAAGCGCCTTGTCCCCCGTTTCTTCCCCGGGCCCTGTCCCCGCCCCCTTCTCTTTTCTTCCTCTTTCCCCTCCCATGAGTTCCCCCTACAGCCGAAGCTTTGCCATTGCCGTCACCTGGTCCACGGCCTCCTGCCATGCCGTGCGGCTGTCCGCCGAGGGCCATGGTGCCCGGGTGGTCCAGTGCTGGCGGGGAGAATTGGGGAAAGACGGCGCCTCCCCGGCGGAGCTGGTGTTGCGGGGTGTCCGGGAAGTGGGGGCGGACGAGCAGTGCTATTTGGTAGCGGGGGGCAACGGCCAGGGCTGGGGCATGACGGATCTGGAGATGCCTCCCCTGAGGGAGGAGGAACTGCGGAACGCCCTGGCCTTCGAGCTGCGGAAGCAGACTCCCCTTTCCCCGGACAAGCTGCGCTGGGGCTACCGGGTGCTTCCCCGGATCCCGGGAAAGACCACCCGGCGCATCCGCCTCTACTATGTGCGCACGGAGAACTGGAATAGCTGGCTCAAATCCATGGAGGGTCTGCACCATGCGGACGCCCTCCTGCCCGCTCCCGTGGTCCTGGATCCCCTTCTGGCCGGCAAGCCCTTCCTGCTGCCCGGGGAAGATGCCGCCGCCCCCCGCTACGCCTACCAGGACTCTCCCGGAGGCCGGGTGATCCAGCCTCTTCCGGAGGATGCCGCCCCCACCCTGGAGGAAATCCTCCCCGCCGACCTGTGCCGAAGTCAGGCCCTGGAGAAATATCCCGCCGAGGAGCGCCCCGCCTTCACCGCCGCCGTGCTGCTGGCCCTCTACGGCATGACCGATGCCCTGGGGAACGACCAATCCACCCTCATTCCCTTGCCGGAACGCTTCCGGGCCCGGCGCCATGTGGGCCTCAAGGCCCTGGCCGCCTGCCTGGCCCTGGTGCTCCTGGCCCTCTTCGCCTACGTCACCTCCGGAAATCTCTCCGGCTACGCCCGACAGCTCCGGCAGCTGGACCAGGCCATCCAGAAGACCACCGCCGAGCTGGAGGCCCTCCAGAAGCAGAGCGACCCCAAAGACACGGAACGGACCAATCTCCTGAAGCAGGAACTGCTGGACAACATCCCCGACGGGCCGGACTTCCCCACAGCCCTGCTGGCGGTCACCCAGGCCATTCCGGAGACCCACTGGAGCGCCGACGCCTTCGAGTGGCGCAGCGGAAAGATTGCCTTCCGCATCCAGGGTCCCCAGAAGGTGGAGGGGCTTCCGGCAAAGCTGGAGGAGTCTCCCTATCTCGGGGATGTGACGGAGCGGCTCAGTTCCATGAACGGGGGCGCCTACAGCCAGCGCTTTGAATTGACGGCCCGCTACGACACGCCGCTGGAGGCCCAGATCCGGAAGAACCGGGAAGAGGAGCGTCTCCAGAAGGAGCAGGAGCGGGCGCAGAAGGAGAAGGAGGCCGCCCGTCAGGCCGCCGAGACCCAGGCCGCCGAAGAGGAAGACGAGGACGGGGACTGGGAGTCTTCGGAGGAGGAGAAATAGGCCATGATGAAGCCCAAGACACGACAAAATCTCCTGCTGGCCATCATGGTGGTGGTGTGCCTTCTGGTGGTCCGGCAGTATCTTCCCGTCATCCAGTTGCCCACGGCTGGCCGGGTGGCCGCCCAGGAGCGGAAGCTGAAGTCCCTGCAGGGGGATTTGATGGTGGCCCGCAAGACCCAGGAGGAGCGTCAAGCCTCGCTGCGGTCTCTCCGCACCCTGGCGGATCCCTTCTGGGTTCCCTCCGGTCCCACCGCCAAGGTGGACCAGGAGATTTCCGCCGAGTTCAACCGCATCACCCGTCTGGCCCAGCTTTCCAATGCCACGGGGAGCCAGAAGGTGGATGTCAACAAGGAGAAGAACGGCTCCTGTCTCCAGGAAGTGATTCTCTCCGTGGAGATCAAAGGGGTCTCCATGCGGGATCTCTCCCGTTTCTTTACCCTGATGCGCTCCACGCCGGCAGGCCGGAAATTCCGCTGGGAATACTGCAAGCTCCAGGCGGACAATCCCCGTACGCCCTCCGCCGTGAATCTCTCCGCCCGCTTCCGGGTGCTGGTGCTGAACAACGATGCCCTGGCCTTCCTGGGATTCCAGGAAAACACCCTCCCCAAGACCGAGGCCGCCCCCAGGACCCCCAAGGCGAAAAACTGACCCTTCTCTTCCCCCTACTCTCTTCCCTTTCCCATGTCCGGACTTGCCTGGCTCATCCTTGATGGCTTCCTGGTTGTCGCCGCTGTGGCGGGCGTCATGAAGGCCATCGTCTCCAAGCCCCCCCTGCCCCTGCCGGCCTCCCGTCTGGAAGCCGCCCCCGCCGGGGAGAAGGCCTCCAAAGAGACCAAGGTGGTCTCCCTGCTTCCGCCGGCCCCGGAGGAGGCCCTGCCGGCCAAGGCATCCCTGGACGACCTGTGGCAGAAGACTCTCTTCCTGCCCACCCGCCAGGAGATGGAGCCCGAGGAGAAGGATGCCCAGGCCCAGGAGGCCATTGCGGCGGCCATGGACAAGAATTTCGAGTTTGAGCTGGTGGGCATTGCCCAGATCACGCCGGTGGACAAGCCGCCTGTGCCGGTGGCGGTGCTCCGGGGCCGTCAGTCCTCGGGAGGCAGCCGCGCCAGCCGGAACACCGCCAATCGCCGGGTGCCCGGGGGGCGCCAGGAGACCCCGCAGCCTGCCGCCACTTCCGCCGCCCTGCCCAAACCCACGAAGCTGCTCTTCCGGGAGGGGGATCCCATCAATGACACCGGCTATCTGCTGAAAGCCATTTATCCCGAGAAGAAGATGGTGGAAGTGACCCGGGGGAACCAGACCCTCCAGCTTCACATCAACTACGCCGATGCGGAAGCTGTGAAGCGGCGTGAGGCCCTGGTGGAAGCCAATGCCAAGAAGCGGCAGGCCCAGGAGCAGGAGCGTCAGACTTCCATCCGCCAGAAGCAGGCGGAAGAACAGGAAAAACAGAAGAGCGAGCAGAAGGAGCGGGAGGCCGCCAATCCCGGACAGCCCCCGCCGCCTCCGGGAGAAAACGGCTCTCCCGGATCTGGCCCCGCCCAGCCTCCCGACAACGATGCCCCCCAGGACAGCAGAGCGGGACAGATCCGGCAACAGGTGGAACAGAATGCCCAGCAACGGCAAACCACCCCCGCCGCCACGCCACGACGCTCCGTACGACCCGGCAATACCGCCCGCTAGCGCCGACGACGCCTCCCTACCCCTTTGACAGACACGCCCACTGCCTCCCCTCCTCCTACGATGAACATCTCCCCCTCCCTCTGCCTCCGGAACCTCGTTCTGGGCACCATGGTGCTCTTCGTCTCCTGCGCCACCCCCAAGGCCAAATCCCCCAGGCTGGCCACCGGCGAGAAGCGCCCCCTCCCCTTTGCGGACTCCTCCCTCACCCACGTGGCCTCCACCCTGGATGTCTCCCCCATCCATGTGGAGGAGCCCACGGAGCAGGAGCAGGAGGCCAGCCTGCAGCGGGAAGGCGGTCTGCCGGGGCGCAGCGTGGGAGCCTCGGCCAGCGCCACCCCCACTCCCTATCCTGACAACCTTCTGAAGGGGTTGCCGGATCCCTCCACCAAGGTCAGCGTGGTGCTGGCCTTCAATGCGGCGGATTTGTCCGAGGTGGTGGCCTCCTTTGCCAGCCCCGACCTGCTGAATTTCAGCTACCTGATGGATCCGGCGGTGAAGGGAGCGGTCACCCTCTCCGTGGAGACCACCATGACGGCGGCGGAGGCCTGGGCCACCTTCGAGCATATCCTCTGGCTCTCCGGCGCCTATGCCTCCATGAACAACGGCTTCCTCCACATCCTCCCCTTTGAGAAGATGCCCCAGGAACGCCGGCTCTTCGCCACGGAACGCCAGCCCAATGTGGTGGTGGAATTCCTCCCCATCCGCTATAAGAAGAGCGCCGAAGTGGCCAATCTCCTGAAGCCCTTCATGACGGAGGGCGCCTCCGCCACCGACCTGACCGACGCCAACACCCTGGTGGTGGTGGAAGCCCCGGCCAACATGGACAAGATCCGGGAACTGGTGAACCAGCTGGACAGCAAGGGAGAACGGGAGTGGCCCTGCGGCACCTTCCCCTGCCATCAGGTGGACGCCGACTCCGTGGCCGCCGAGCTGAGTGTCCTCCTCCCGGTCCTAGGCTATCCCGTGGCCACGGCCGCCGGAGCCTCCGGCGGAGCCATCAAGGTGGCGCCGCTGCCCCGTCTGGGATGCCTGGTGGTCTCCGCCGCCCTGCCGGAAGTGGTGGAGGAAGTGGGGCGCTGGATCCGTGCCCTGGACCGCAGCGACCGGATGGACCAGGAGGAGATCTACTTCTACAATGTGACCCAGACCACGGTGAAGCGCCTCTCCGAGGCCATGTCCACCTTCTTCAACACGGACATCGTCATCAGCAGTTCCGACTCCTCCAGCTCCTCCCGGTCCACCGGTTCCTCCCGGACCTCCTCCGCCAGCAGTCTGAACAGCACCACCTCCTCCTCGTCCACCAATTCCACCAGCAGCCGGAGCACCACCAGCACCAGCAATCGGACCAACACCCGCACCACCGCCAAGGAGACGGACAGCACCAAGAAGGCCAACCTCTCTGTCTTCGACACCCCCGTCACCGTCTTCGCCGACGAGGAGAGCAACCGGCTCACCATCAAGACCACGCCCCGCACCTGGTCCCTCATCCAGGCCTTCCTGACCCGCCATGACGTGCCCTCCCGCCAGGTTTCCATCCGGGCCATCATCGCCGATGTGACCCTGGACAAATCCACGGAGTTCGGCGTCAGCTACGCCGCCACCCAGCTGCTGAAGAAGGGAAACTGGAACACCTCCGGCGGCTGGGCCGGCAGCGGCGCCCTGGGTGAACTGCTGGGAGGCACCGATGAATCCATCACCAAGGCCCTCAGTTCCTGGGAATCCAACGGCCTGGGCCTCATCCTCCACAAGGCCAAGGATCCCCTGGCCCTCATCACCGCCGTGGCCGGAGAAGGCCGCACCAAAATCCTCTCCGAACCCCAGCTGGTGGTGGTCTCCGGCCAGGAGGCCAAGTTCCAGGCTGGCGAGGAGATTGCCGTTCCCACCCAGTCCACCAGCTACACCAGCTCCAGTGGCAACACCTCCACCAACTACGAATACAAGGACATTGGTGTCATCATGACGGTCACGCCCAGCATCACCGCCGGCAACGAGGTCCGCCTGGAAATCGAGCAGGAAGTCACGGCGCTGCTGGCCAACAGCACCAACACCAACAACACCAGCGCCCCCAATTTCTCCAAGAAGGACATCTCCACGGTGATGACCGTGGAGGACAACACCACCATCCTCATGGGTGGCATGGTCCAGAACAAGGAGACCATCACCAAAAGCGGAATCCCCTTCCTCCGGGACATCCCCTATCTGGGGGCTCTCTTCGGCTACGACAACCGCCAGAATGTCCGCACCGAAGTCCTGGTGCTCATCACGGTGAACGTCATCGACAACACCAATTTCCAAGAGGAACTGATCCGACGCTACAAGGCCTCCCTGGAGGAAATCGCCAAACGGCAGGACGAAGAGCAATACTAACCCCCTCTTCCCCACCCCCATGCCCGAATCCCCCCACATCTTCTCCCCCCTCCAGGGACATCCCCTGGAGGAGAAAATCCGGGACCTGCTGGCCCAGCATCTGAAGGTCGCCGACCCCGGAACCCTCCTGGCCGGCACCACCCGGCAGGACCAGGCCCTCCTGGAGGAAGGACGGCTGGACGACCAGGCCCTCCTCCAGATCTACGCCCAGGCCACAGGACTCCCTGTCCTGGACGAGGAAGAGGGACGGGACATCCCCTTCTGCTCCGAGGTGACCTACGACTTCCTGGCCTCCGAACTCTGCCTCCCTCTGCAGTGGACGGCGGACAAGGCCCTGCTGGCGGTGGCCTCCCCCTATCGCCTGGGATGGCTGGACCAGCTCTGGCGCAATCTCTACGAGGTGGAGCCGGAGTTCGTCCTGACCCGGCGCTCCTACGTGGAACGCTATCTGGCCTCCGTCTACGACCGCCCCGAGGAACCCCTGGCGGGGCTGGACAGCGATTCCGAACAGGCCCTCCGGGACCTGGCCCGGGAAGCCCCCATCGTCCGCCTGGTGAACGACATCTTCACCCGGGCCCAGGAGACGGGCACCAGCGACATTCACGTGGAGCCCAACGAGAAGGATGTTCAGGTGCGTTTCCGCATCGACGGCATGCTCCAGACGGTGCTGCGTCCCCCCATCTCCCAGTTTCCCGCCATCGCCTCCCGCATCAAGCTGCTCAGCGGCATGAACATTGCGGAGCGGCGCCTGCCCCAGGACGGTCGCATCGAGCTCAACGGCGGCGGCCGCAACGCCCTGGATGTCCGTGTCTCTACCATCCCCACCATGCACGGGGAATCCATCGTGCTGCGTCTTCTGCAGAAGGATTCCTCCGTCTTTGAGCTGGACAAGGTGGGGCTGCTGCCGGACACCATGGAGCAGCTGCAGCAGATCTACAACATGCCCCACGGCATGATCCTCATTGTGGGGCCCACGGGAAGCGGGAAGACCACCACCCTGTACTGCATCATGAAGCAGCTCAATGCGGATTACCGGAAGATCATCACCATTGAGGACCCGGTGGAATACCAGCTGGAGGGCCTGCAGCAGATTCAAGTGAAGGCCTCCATCGGCCTCACCTTTGCCAGCGGCCTGCGGGCCATCGTCCGCCAGGACCCGGATGTGGTGCTGGTGGGAGAAATCCGCGACCGGGAGACCGCCGAGATTGCCATCCACGCCTCCCTGACGGGTCACCTGGTGCTTTCCACCCTCCACACCAACGACGCCGCCGGCGCCATCTCCCGCCTGGTGGAGATGGGAGTGGAAGGCTTCCTCATCTCCTCCGCCCTGCTGGCGGTGGCCTCCCAGCGTCTGGTGCGCCGGGTCTGCCCGGACTGCGGCGGAAAGGGATTCCTGGGCGAGCCCACGCCCCAGGAGCCCAGAGGGAAGCGCTGCCGCACCTGCATGGGTTCCGGCTACCGGGGCCGTATCGCCATCTTTGAGCTGATGCGCATCAACGACGCCCTCCGGGAAGCCATCAACACCCGTCAGGACACCTCCGTTCTGAACCAGATCGCCAAGAAGCACGGCATGAGGAGCCTGCGGGAGGACGGCATGCTGAAGGTGCAGAAGGGCTTCACCACAGAGTCCGAAGTCATGCGGGTCTGCCAGCTGGATCTGGGAGATCTGGAGAAATAAGGAAGTGAAGCGGAGGGATCCCTACGGTCCCTCCATCAGCTTGCCCAGCCGGAAGCTGAAATATCCTATGCCGAGGGGATCCCCCTGCCGGGTGCCCAGGACGATATGGTCCAGCACCCGGATGTCCAGCACCTTTCCCGCCTCCACCAGATTTTGGGTCAGCTGAATATCCTCCGGGGAGGGGCGGGGATCTCCGGAGGGGTGGTTATGGGCCAGCACCACCCGAAGACACCCGGTGCGCACCGCTTTCCGGAAAACCTCCCGGGCGTGCACCAGAACCCGGTCCCTCAGGCCCACAGTGACACATTCCTCCGCCACCACCTGGTGCTTGGCATTGAGAAAGAGGACATGAAATTCCTCCTGTTCCCTCTGGCGCAGCCGGGTCTGCAGATATTCCGCCACCGTGGCGGGGGAAGTGAGGGAGATCCTGGCGGGAAGGCGGGAGACCGCCAGACGGCGCCCCAGCTCGAAAGCCGCCGCCAGCCCCACGGCCTTCGCCCGGCCCACGCCCCGCAGCAGCTGCAATTCCTCCAGAGGCGCGGTGGCCAGCCCCGCCAGATCTCCCTGGAAATGCTCCAGAATCCGGGTGCCCACCGCCGTGGCGCTGCTGCCCCGGACGCCGGTCCGCAGCAGTATGGCCAGGAGTTCCGGGATGGAAAGGGCAGAGGCCCCCAGGCGCTCCAGGCGCTCTCGCGGGCGTTCCTCTGCCGGAAGATCAGAAAGAAGATGTCCATCCATATCTGTGGTAGGGGAGAAGGGGAAAAGGCAGGGCGGGAAGAATGGGCAGGGGGGAGGGGGGGGGCGAAGGAGCCGGCTCCGGTTCCGCAGACAGGGAGACTCCCCCCCCCCCGCGCCCAGGGAATCGCCCCAAGGGACAGAAGTATATCCCCCCGGCCCCGCCTCCTGCCCCTATGGCACAAAACGCCCGCTTTTCCTCTCCCAGGACACGAATTCCCAATTCCGTGCCACATTACTCCTCTTCCCTCTTACGTATGCCCTCACTCCTCACCCCCTTCACCCTTCCCCGCTTCGGCGACTTCCTTCCTACCCGGCTTCTGCCCGGCCCCATGGAAGGCGTCACCACCGGAAACTTCCTCCGCATCCTCACCCGGCACCGATGGACAGAGGCCTGGTGGACCCCGTTTCTGCGGATTTCCGTGGCCGTCCCCCGAAAGGCGCGGCTTCAGGCCTGGCTGGCGCCCTATCAGGCCACCGGGCTTCCCTGCCTAGTCCAGCTCATGGGCACCGACACCCGGAAGCTGGTATTGGCCGCTAAGGCCCTCCGGGAACTGGGAGCCCGGGCCATCGACCTCAACTGCGCCTGTCCCAGCGAGATCGTGGTGGGGAACGGGGCGGGAGGCGCCAGGCTGGCCCATCCCCACTGGATCGGGGAGACCCTGGAACAGCTGAAGGAGGCTCTGGACTGCCCCGTGGGCGTCAAGATGCGCACCGGTCTCCAGGATCCGGAAGAATTTCCCCGCCGACTGGCCCCCGTGCTGGCCTCCGCCAGGCCCGATTTCCTCACCCTCCACTACCGCACCGTCCAGGAGGGATACCGCCCCGTGCCCCAGGGATGGCGCCGACTGCAGCAGGCACGGCAGCTCCTGCCGGATATCCCCCTGATCGGCTCCGGCGACCTCTTCACCCCCCAGGATGCCCTCCGCATGGCCGAACAGTGCCAGGTGGATGCCCTGGCCCCCGCCCGGGGACTCCTGAAAAACCCCAGACTCCTGACGGACCTCCGGGAGACCCTCCAGGGGCGCTCCCCCGCCCCCTGGACGCTGGAGGACAAACACCAGCTCCTTCAGGAATTCCGCCAGGAAAACACGCCCCTGGGATTCCTCCTCCAAATGGCCGCCAATCTCCTGGAGAAGGATAGCCCCCAATTCCAGGAATTCCTCCGGAACACCCTGCCCCGCCCCTCCTGATCCCCCCATGGCCTACACCCCTCTCCATATCGTCCTGGTCGCCCCGGAAATCCCCCAGAACACCGGCACCATCGGCAGGCTCTGCGTCAACACCGGCACCGTCCTCCACCTCATCGAACCCCTGGGATTCCTCCTGGATGACGCCCACCTGAGACGGGCCGGGCTAGACTACTGGCCCTTCCTCCATTGGCACCTCTGGCACTCCTTCTCCCATTTCCTCCAGGAAATGAAACCCCAAAGAATGCTCTTCCTCTCCTCGAAAACCAAAAGAAGCATCTTCCAAACCCAAATCCAGCCCGGTGACTTCCTGGTCTTCGGAAACGAACAGCACGGACTCCCCAAGGATTTCTATCAAACCTATCAGGACGCCCTCTTCACGATCCCCATGACCGGTGTCCACGCCCGATGCCATAACCTGGCCAACGCCGCCTCCATCGCACTCTATGAAGGACTCCGACAATTGAATTTCCCACAGGAATCCGATTAAAGACAAGTAAAAAGCTAGATATTTCCCCTAGATTCCCTTGACGGACTTCTCCAGAGGGGTATATTTAGAAGACAACAATATCAGTTATGATTAGACGCCGACCCTTCCCGGATTGAGAGAGGGGGCAGGTGTTGTGTCTTCCCCGGGGTGATGGCCCGACCGTCCGCGGCGGTCCGGCCTCACTCCGATTTCCCTCCCATCCCTTACTCACCTTAGAGGAGTCCGCAGCCATGACCACCATCCAGTATTTTCCCTTCGTCGTTCCGCCCTTGTTCTTTTTGCGGTGCTGACCTTCCTTTTGCTTCCCTCCGTCCAGGGCGGCGTTCCCTTGAACAATCTCCAGGGGGCAGGAGGCATCGCCTTCAATCCTCTGGCCTACACGGCAGGGAAACCCCTGTCGGAGGAGAGTTCCTCCCCGGTCACGGTGCCCCAGGCCGGGGTGTGGCACGTGGAGCTGCCTGACGCCAACATCCGCTGGGATGCGGCGGGGGTGGCCTTCACCCTGCTGGAGCGCCTGGAGCTCTCCTATGGCTACAGCAATATCGAGGCACGGGACTACGGGGACAATGACATCAACGTCCACACCCTGGGGCTCAAGGTGAATCTCCTGGAGGAGAACGGCTTTGACACCGTCTGGGTCCCCGCCCTCTCTGTGGGGGCCACCTACAGCCACTCCGACGCCTACACCGCCGACCTGCTGGGGCTGGACCATGAGGGCACCTCCTTCTACGTCGTGGCCACCAAACTCATCACCCAGCTCCCCCTGCCCCTCCTGGTCTCCGCCGGTGTAGTGCGTTCCGACGAGGTCGTCTACGGCGCTGTGGGGCACAACCACCATGGCACCGCCTTCTTCGCCAACCTGGATCTCCTCCCCGCCTCCAATGTGGCCCTGGGCGTGGAATTCCGGCAGGGCATCGACGCCGGAGACGGCATCCAGAACTCCGACTACTGGGACTTCCATGCCGCCTGGTTCGTCACCGACAAGCTGACCCTGGTAGGCGCCTATGCCAATACGGGAGACAAGGACAAGGGCAATAAGGATCTGGGCGTGGGAGACGGCTTTGTCCTCAGTGCCCAATACCAATTCTAGCGCATCGTCGCCGTCTCTCCCCCCCCCCCGGGAGCTTCCCGTTCCCGGGGGAAAATTCAAGGCTCCCCTGTCTTCAGGACAAAGGAGCCTTTTCTGTTTTCCTCCGCTACTGGAGGGGTATTCCGGAACATCAGGGGGCCGGGTTATTCCTGGCGTCCCCGGGGTTTGCGGGTCTTCTTCTGCTCTTCCTGCATTTCCCGCTTTTCCTGGCGTTCTCTTTCCCGGGCAAGTTCGCTTTCCTGCTCCGCCAGCTGGCGTTTCTGCTCTTCCAGCTGACGCTGCTGCTCCTCCAGCTTGCGCTGCTGCTCTTCCTGGTACTTCCTCGCATCCTCCTGCTGGCGGCGCTGCTGCTGTTCCCACTGGATTCTCTGCTGTTCCTGCATACGCTGCTGCTGTTCCCACTGGATTCTCTGCTGTTCCTGCTGCTGGCGTAGGAGTTCCTGCTGGCTACCCTGCTGGGCCTGTTTCTGGCTCTTCTGGATTCGTTCGTTATGGCGGGCAATCATCTTACGCAAGGCCTTCACCAGATCATCCCGTTTGTCGAATCCGATTTTGCCATAGCCGCTCAGATCGATGCGTTCCTGTTTCGTGTTCACGCCGTTGAAGTTGGAGCGTGAGCCCTGGATATCTTTGTTGTGATCCTCAATCATCTTGCGCAAGGTAGTCTCCAGACGGCCCGCCTCCTTTTGGGAGATGAGCCCCTGGGGCAGCTGAAGCACCTGGTTCCCGCCTCCCTTGTTCACAATCTTTGCCTCCAGCACAGGAGCGCCGGCCAATAGCACCATCATCAGAACCAGGCTCCGGGAAAGGACTTGCATGGACATTCTCATAGGATTACCTCCTTGTATTTCGGATTTCCGAAGGATTTCAATCAAGAGACACGGGAAGACAGCGCTGGTTCCCCACCTCCTGCCAGATGGCGGCGGAGTTACGGCGGGCCACATTCATCACCAGGCCCATGAGGAACATCAGGGAAATGACGCTGGAGCCGCCGTAGGACAGG
>JAEDNW010000056.1:0-13990 GCA_016302315.1 Lentisphaeria bacterium | reverse complement strand
GTGAAGGAGGCGGACATCGACTTCCTGGCGGAATCCGCCATGAAGGATGCCTGCACCCCCGGCAACCCCAAGGATCCCTCCAAGGAGGATGTGGTGGCCCTCTACAAGTCCATGCTCTAGTCTGACTTGGAGAGTCCCCCCAGGGAGGGAGAAGCCCATGGGGCCCCCTCCTGCCTCTTTCCCGCCTCTCCCTCCTGGAGGGGCGGGTCTTTTTTTCGCTGCTTTCTTGTTTTTGGGGGAATTTTTCCTAAACTTTTCAGCAAGGCATGCGCACCCGAGATTTTTTTGACTTCCTTCCCTTAACGAAAATAACTTCCCTTGCCATGAAGAAATCCTTTACCCTGATTGAATTGCTGGTGGTGATCGCCATCATCGCCATTCTGGCCGCCATGCTCTTGCCCGCCCTCTCCAAGGCCCGGGAAAAGGCCCGCACCATCTCCTGCATCAACAACCAGAAGCAGATCGGGCTGATGAACGCTCTCTATCAGAGCGACTACGACGACTACTTTTTGACCGTCTTCACCCAGTATCCCGACGCCACCGTCCAGAATGCCATCGGCAACCGTTCCCTCACCCCCTGGCAGATCTTCCTCCATGTGGCCTATGGCATGGACGGGAAGGCCTTGGATTGCCCCGTCTCCAACAAGCAGGGCACCGTGGAGGCCATCCGAAAGGGAAAGAGCGGAATCGAAACGGCTTTGAAAGGCGGCTGGAGCGCCGCTGTGAGCCTGGGGAAGAACTTCTCCTACGGCCTGAACTTCGGCACCTTTGGGAAATTCCATGTGCCCGTGAACTCCGGAACCCCCAGCTGGGATGCCTCCTGCGCCTCCGTCCGCCTGGAAGAGGTCGCCGCCCAGGGCGCCCAGTTGAACCGCCTGATCTTCGTGGGCGATGCCACCTGCCTGGATGAGGTGGATTCCGCTACCCTCTCCAATGTCAATGGCGGGTTCTCCTTCATGATTCAGTTCGAAAACGTCTATCCGGACAATATCTACAAAGCCGGTTACTACACTACCCACTCCCGCCATGCCGGAATGACCAACTTCGTCTTCGCCGACGCCCACGCCGAATCCGTACGCTGGCAGCAGTACTGGAATCCCAGCGATACGGATCATAAGCCCTATTGGTATCCCCGCCGGAAGTTTGCCAACAACACCATGGGCTGGTATAAACTCTGATCCAACGAACGCCGGGCGGGGCAGCTAAGATACATCGCCACAAAACGACTTCTCTTTGATCTTCCCCCCAGGGGCGCATCTCCCAAGGTGCGCCCCTAAATTTTTTGTGGGGAAGGCTTCGCTCTCCCCACCCCAGGGAGCATCTCCTCTATGGGGTGCAAACTCCAAAAATATTGTATTTTGATATTTTTTTACATGTTTTTATTATGAATGCTTGATTTTTACGTAAGAGTACCTATAATGTGTCTGCGCCTGGCTCCGTTCGTGGAATCCCCTGTGTGAAGTCAGGTCATTTTGTGTCGAACCGAGGCTTTTGAGGGAGGAAGTCGGGGGTGTTCCCTGGTTTCCGGAAAAGGCCGGAGGACGGCGCAGAAGGATGTTTCATAGGGGATTCCAGCCACGTTTCCCATTCTTCCCTCTCTTTCCTCCGTCGTCTTATGAGAAAATTCTTCACCCTCATTGAATTGCTGGTGGTCATCGCCATCATCGCCATCTTGGCGGCCATGCTGTTGCCTGCCCTCTCCAAGGCCCGGGAAAAGGCCCGCAGCATTTCCTGCATCAACAACCTGAAGTCCGTCGGACTGATGAATGCCTTGTATCAGAACGACTACGACGACTATTTCCTCACCGCCTTCACCCAGTTCCCCGAGGCCTCCGTCCAGAATGCCGTGGGCAATCGCTCCACTACCCCCTGGCAGATCTTCCTTCACGTGGCCTACGGCGTGGATGGCAAGGCCATGGAGTGCCCCGCCACCAACAAGCAGGGCACCGTGGAGTTCATTCGTCGGGGAAAGACCGGCATTGAAAACCTCATCAAGTCTGGCTATTTCGCCACCGTCGCCCAGGCTAAGAACTTCTCCTACGGCATCAACTTCAGTTCCTTCGGCAAGTTCCAACTGCCCTACAATGCGGTCGGCAGCCCCAGCAACTGGGACAATACCTGCACTTGCACCAAAATCGAGGAGATCAGCGCCCAAAAGGCCCAGTTGAGCCGGCTGATTCTCGTGGGTGACTCCACCTGCCTGGACGAAGTGGATTCCGCGACTCGTCCCCTCCTGGATGGCGGAAATTCCCTTATGATTCAGAACAACAACGTCTATCCCGTCCGGGTGCCCGCCGCAGGATATTACTCCGTCCATGCCCGCCACTCCGAACGGATCAACTTCGTCTTCGCCGATAACCATGCAGAACAGGTTACTCCCCAGCAGATTGATATCAATGGGACGGATGGAAAGCCGTACTGGTTCCCCCGGCGCAAGCTTGGCGCCACCAATGGCTGGTATACGCCCTAATCCAGGACAACACGCCCAAAGGGCGTAGATGACCCCGCCAACGGAGGGAAGGCTCCCCACGGCCTTCCCTCCGTTTTTTTGTCTCCCCAAACCAAGAAAAGGAAAACCACCCCGAAGAAAAAAACAGGAATTTCTCCCTCTCTTCTCTGGTTGTATGGAAAAGAGATGATAGATTAAACAAATGTGAAATCTTCAGGGGAGAGAATGTGCGTGTTCTCTCCCGGGGGAGGTAGGAAAAGAGGATTTTGGCTTTTTGGGGGAGGGTGGGTTTATCCGGAGATTTTCCATGTTGAGGACAATCAGGAGGTGTGCAGGATGAAGACAAAAAGAGAGGAGAATGGGGGGGAGTCGTTTTCGGGGGAGATGGAAGGGGATTTGACCCTTTCCCGGATGGCGGAGTTTTTCCAGGGCTTTTCGGACTTCACCCGGTTGAAGATCATCAACGCCCTGTTGGTGTCGGAGCTCTGTGTGGCGGAGATTTCCTCGCTTCTGGGGATGACTCCCCCGGCCATCTCCCATCATCTCTTCCATCTGAAGCGGCTGCGGCTGGTGGGGAGCCGCCGGGAGGGGCGTCGTGTGGTGTATTTTTTGGCGGATGGGCACATTCGGCAGATTTTTGAAGTGTGCCGAGAGCATTGCGGGGAGGGGCGTTAGCCATGGGCCACGGGCATCACCATCATCACCCCTCCCCGGTTGGGGAAGGGAAGACAACCATTCTTCTGTTGGCCATTCTGCTGAACGTGGTCTTTGCCGTCGGGGAGTTCTGGGCGGGGGTGGTGTGGCATTCCTCCGGACTGAAGGCGGATGCCGGACACAATCTGGGGGACGTGGGAAGCCTGGTCATCTCCTTGCTGGCGATCCTCCTTCTGCGGGTGCCCCCTCGGGGACGCTTCACCTACGGCTTCAAGCGGGGGACGGTTCTGGCCTCTCTCCTGAATGGGATCCTGCTGCTCTGGGCCGCCCTCCTGATTCTCTGGGAGGGCATCCAGCGCATTTCCCATCCCCTGCCTGTCCAGGGATGGGGCGTGGGGGGAATGGCCCTCCTGGGCATCCTGGTGAACGGGGGGACGGTGTGGCTGCTGGCCCGTCAGACACATCGGGATCTCAATCTCCAAGGCGCCTTCCTCCACATGGTGGCCGATACTCTGGTCTCCCTGGGGGTGCTCGTAGCCGGGATCCTGGTGGAACTGACGGGGTGGAATCTCCTGGATCCCCTGGTGGGCATCGCCGTGGCCCTTCTGATTCTTGTCTCCTCCTGGGGACTCCTGAAGGAAAGCCTCTTCCTTACCCTGGATGCTGCACCGGCAGGGAAGGATCCCGAAATACTCCGGCAAAAACTCTCTGCCTTGCCCGGGGTGCGACAGGTCTCCCGCCTCACCCTCCGCGCCCTCTCCACCACCGAGGATGAGGTCATCCTCCATGTCGCCCCAGAACCAGACGCCAATCTCCCGGAACTCCACCAGGCCATCCAAGACCTCCTTCCGGAATCCAGCCACCAGCATCGCCATCTGGTCTGGGAAAACCAGACCCAATTCCCAGAGTCAGACAAGAAGGATTGGGACAAAATAGGACAATTCTAGACAATATTGCGGTTTTTCGGGCAGATTGCGCGAAGTTACGTCAAAATCCGGATGATAACGTCAGAATCCGGTGTATATTATCCCGGTTACGCATTTTTGTCTTGATTTGTCCCGATTTTTCAATTCTCCTTTGACCTATGGCACGCAGTTATCCCCTTGACCATGTCCGGAACATTGGAATCATGGCCCACATTGACGCTGGCAAGACCACCTGTACGGAGCGCATCCTCTATTACACGGGGCGCACCCACAAGCTGGGGGAGACCCACGATGGTTCCGCCACCATGGACTTCATGGAGGAGGAGAAGGAGCGTGGCATCACCATCATGAGCGCGGCCACCACCTGCATCTGGAACGACAACATGATCAACATCATCGACACTCCCGGACACGTGGACTTCACGGTGGAGGTCGAGCGTTCCCTGCGCATCCTGGACGGTGCCATCGGCCTTTTCTGCGCGGTGGGGGGCGTTGAGCCCCAGTCCGAGACCGTGTGGCACCAGGCCACCAAATACAACGTGCCCCGCATCTGCTTCGTGAACAAGATGGATCGCACGGGCGCCAACTTCTTCTCCGTGGTGGAGCAGATCCGGGAGGTGCTGGGGGCCAACGCAGTGCCCATCTGCATCCCCATCGGCGAGGGTCCTGACTTCAAGGGAATCATCGACCTGGTGAAGATGGTCCAGGTGACCTACAAGGAGGAGAAGACCGGCACCGTGCCCGTGGACGCCCCCATCGCCCCCGAGCACCAGGAGTATGCCGAAAAGTGGCGGAAGAACCTTATTGAGGCGGCCGCCGAGCTGGATGACACCCTGATGGACAAGTACCTGGGGGGCGAGGATCCCACCGAGGAGGAGATCGTCAACGCCGTGCGTCTGGGCACCCATCGCCAGGAGATCTTCCCCGTGCTCTGTGGCACCGCCTTCCGGAACAAGGGGATCCGCCGTCTGCTCAACGCCATCATCAGCTATCTGCCCAGCCCCATGGATCTGCCTGCCTGCAAGGCCCACAACATGGATGGCGAGGAGGTGGAGCGCCACGCCGATGACGAGCAGAACACCGCCGCCCTGGCCTTCAAGGTGGTCAGCGACCGGGAAGTGGGTAAACTGGTCTACGTCCGGGTCTACTCCGGCGCCCTCACCTGCGGCACCTACGTGACCAACACCAACAAGGGACGCCAGCAGAGAATCGGCCGCATCTTCCGGATGCATGCCAATCACCGGGAGAACATCGATGTGCTCTACGCCGGCGAAATCGGCGCCCTGGTGGGCCTCTCCGACACCGTCACCGGCGACACCCTCTGCAACGAAGAATCCCAGGTCACCCTGGAGAGCATCACCTTCCCCGCCCCCGTGATCTCCATCGCCGTCACTCCCAAGTCCCATGCGGACCGGGACAAGCTGATGATCGCCCTGGGCAAGCTGGCGGAAGAAGATCCCACCTTCACCGTCCGGGTGGATCCCGAGACGGAGGACACGGTGATCTCCGGTATGGGCGAGCTCCATCTGGACATCATCATGGAGCGTCTCCGCCGGGAATTCAAGGTGGAAGTCACCGCCGGTGCTCCCGAAGTGGCCTACCGGGAGACCATCTCCAAGAAGGTCACCCACGAGGAACGCCTCAAGAAGCAGACCGGTGGTCACGGTCAGTTCGCCCACGTCATCTTCGACATCGAGCCCCAGGAGCCTGGCAAGGGCTACGAGTTCATCAATGATGTCAAGGGCGGCGACATCCCCAAGGACTACATCCCCGCCATCGAGAAGGGCTTCAAGGACGCCATGGAGACCGGCCCCATGTCCGGCTGCCCCTGCGTGGACTTCAAGATCACCCTGGTGGATGGCTCCTACCACACCGTGGACTCCTCCGACATGGCCTTCCGCACCTGCGCCGCCACTGGCTTCAAGGCTGCCTTCGCCAAGGCCGCTCCCGTGCTGCTGGAGCCCATCATGAAACTGACCATCTCCACCCCCGATGAATACTCCGGCAGCATCACCGGAAATCTCTGCGGTCTGCGGGGACAGGTCCAGGGCATGGAAATGGTGGGCAAGAACCAGCAGATCCACGCTCTGGTTCCCCTCTCCAACCTCTTCGGCTACACCAGCACCCTGCGGAATATGACTCAGGGCCGGGCCGGCTTCAACATGGAATTCTCCCATGACGCCCCCGTGCCTCAGAGCGTGGCCGAGGAAGTACTGGCCGCCCGCAAGAAGGCCCGGGAGGCCCGGGGTAAGTAATTCCCTTATCCCCTGACCCCAAAAGCCGTTCTTCTCTCTCCCGAGGGAAGGACGGTTTTTTTGTTTCCGCCTCCCCCCCCCGGGGGAAAAAGACGGGCCGAAACCCCCGGCAGTGGGACCCCCCCCGGGGGCACAGAATCCCGCTGGCGGCGCGTGCGGGGATTTCCCGGGATGCGTTTGGGGGCGGGGGTGGGAGAGGGGGTTCTCTATGGGGGGAGGGAGTGGGGGAGTTATATTATCCGCCGGCTTTTCCTGCGCCCCGGGGAGGGTTGTTTTTCCCCTTCCTGCGAAGGGCCTGGGCAGGAACAGGCTGGGGCCGCTTTTTTGTCGGACACTCCCCCCCCCTTTACGCCTTCCGTCATCCCGGCGGAATTCACTTCCCCCTTTTCGTCTTCTCTGCTTTTCATGCTTAGCGACCGTGACTACTATTCCCGCCCGCCCCGACGGAATCCCTGGGGATTTTCCGCCTGGTCCGGGGTGGGGACCCTGATTTATCTCAACGCCATTATCTTCCTGGTGCAGGCCCTACTGGACAGGAATGACACCCTGATGCAGGGGTTGGCCCTGATGGGGAACAAGCCCTGGCAGCTGTGGCGCCTGGTCACCTACCAGTTCCTCCACGCCAGTTTTTCCCACATCTTCCTGAACATGTACGGTGTGTGGTTGTTTGGGCGAATGGTGGAGCAGGCCCTGGGCAAGACCCGGTTCCTCCTGCTCTACCTCTTCTCCGGCGTGCTGGGCGGTGTCTTCTTCCTACTGGCCAACCAGGGGAGTCTCGTTTCCTGCGTGGGGGCATCCGGGGCGGAGTTCGGCGTCATGGTGGCGGCGGCTCTGGCCTTCCCCCAGGCCCAGTTCTTTCTCCTGCTGCCTCCCATCCCTGTGCGCCTCTGGGTGCTGGCTCTGGTCTATTGCGTCCTGGAAGTGGTGATGCTGAATAACAACGGCACCATTGCCCACATTGCCCATCTGGGCGGCGCCCTGGGCGGCTTCCTCTTCATGCGGCAGCTGCTGCGCCCCCGGCGCTCCTCCTCCGGTGGCTGGGGCCCGGGAAGACCCTCCGCGCCTCCGCCTCCTCCCAAGTCTCCCTTCACCTCCCAGGAGTCCGACGTCTCCGACGCCCCCATCGACTCCGAGGAACTGAACCGGATCCTGGATAAGCTCTCCCGTCAGGGCATCGATCAGCTTACCCCCCGGGAGAAAGCCTCCCTGAGCCGGGCTGCCGAGGCTCTGAAACACCGCCAGCCGTAACCTCTTCTCCTCCCTCTGCCTTTCTGCAAGACCATGCCTTCTCCTCTGGAACGACTCCTGGAACACTATCCCTGCCTTTCTGTCTGCCTGCCCCAAATCCAGGAGACGGCCCGGCTTCTGGAAGAGGGATTCCGCCGTGGCGCCACCCTCTTCACCTGTGGCAACGGGGGCTCCTGCTCCGATGCGGATCATATCGCCGGAGAGTTCCTCAAGGGATTCTGCCGCCGTCGTCCTCTGGAGAAATCTCTGGCGGATACCCTGGCGAAGGTGGATGCCCAGGACGGGGCGTTCCTGGGGAAGACCCTGCAGCAGGGCCTGCGCTGCATTCCCCTCTCCGGCTTTCCCGCCGCCTTAAGTGCCGTCCGCAATGATCTGGATGGCCAGATGGACTATGCCCAGGCCCTCCTGGCCCTGGCTCGTCCGGGAGATATGCTCCTGGGAATCTCCACCTCCGGAAACTCCCGGAATGTGCATTTGGCGGTGACCATCGCCCGCAGCCTGGGGCTGACGGTTCTGGGCATGACGGGAGAGGCGGGGGGACGCCTGGCCCAGGAGGCGGATGTGACCATCCGGGTGCCCGCCAGGGAGACCTTCCGGATTCAGGAACTCCACCTGCCCGTCTATCATACCCTCTGCCTCTCTGTGGAGGAAGCCTTCTTCCCCCTCTAGTTCCGCTGCCTTTTTCCCCCTTCTTCCTCCCTCATCCAACCCACCTAGCCCATGCACGCATCACGCTCCACCCTCAGGGGAATCCTGCTTCTGGCCGCCCTGCTTTGTCTGGCCCCACGGTTCTCCTGGGGAGAGGACGCTGCCGCCCTCGCCGCCACTCTCCTGGAGATTTCGGCAGACACCCTGGAATACGGGGTGGATGCCACTGAGGCCCGGGCAGAGGGGAATGTCCAGGTTGACTACGGCGACATCCGGATGACCTGCCAGCGGGCTGTCATCAACCAGAAGACCCGGGATTTCCAGGCAGAGGGCGGCGTGGAGATCTCCATGGAGGGGAAGGGAACCTGGCGTGCCCCCTCTCTCCAGGGAAATCTGGATGCCCGGACCGTCTCTTTCGGACCCTTCCGGCTGGATACGGAGGTCTGGCATCTGGGCGGCGAGGCGGGGGAGAGCCTGGGAGACCAGGAAGGCCAGGTGGTGAAGCAGGGCTGGATGAGCACCTGCGACCGGGAAGAACCCCATTACCGCCTCCAGGCCAAGAAGATCACCTATAATCCCCAGGACGGCACCTTCGTGGCCCGCCATATGACCGTCCGGGTGGGCAATGTGCCTGTCTTCTATTTCCCGGTCTTCCAGGGCAGCACAGAGGCCACCGCCGGCATGATCTTCCGCCCGGGATACTCCGGAAAGCGCGGCGCCTATCTGCGGGTGGGGAGGATCTGGCAGCACGGAGGGAAAGGGAGTTCCCAGCTCTTTGTGGATGCCATGAGCAAGAGGGGCCTGGGAGTGGGCCAGACCACGGAATACCTGGACGGCGAGAAGCGGGAGGTGCAGACCAGCCTCTACGGAATCCACGACCGGGATCCCGCCGAAACGGAACGGGGATACGACCGGCGCTTCCGCTCCCAGGAAGACCGCTACCGCCTGAAACTCTATTGGCGGGAAGCCCTGGATACCCAATGGTCCCTCCGCCTGAATGTGGATCTCCTCTCCGATATCTCCATGCTGGATGACTGGTTCCGCCACGACTGGAGACACTGGGGACAGCCCAAGTCCTTCGCCAATCTCTCCTACGACATCGGATGGCTCCACTCCTCCCTGAATGTCCGCCCCCGGCTCAATACCTTCTACACCGTGGGAGAACAGCTCCCGGAATGGCGGCTGGATATCCCACGCCTGACTCTGCCCAATTCCCCCCTGCCTCTGGTCTACTCCTCCCATACCTCCGCCGGATACTACACCATGCAGTGGCGGAACTTCGAGCGCCAGAGACGGGAATTCATCCCCTCTCCCCTCTATCAGGAAAGCCTCCACGGAGACCCGGCGGACTACGGCGCCTTCCGGGCGGATACCCTCCATACGCTCCAGATGCCCCTGGAATTCCTGGATGCCTTCACCCTGACGCCCCGGGCCAGCCTCCGGGTGACCTCCTACTCCCGCAGCAGCCGCCAGGGCGTCTCCCAGGAGGAACTGGCGGACTGGATCAACGCCGACAATCCCGATGATCCTGCCGGCCTCTCCCCGGTGAAGGGACGCTATGACCGCCGGGGCGGCGCCCGCACCAGAGTTGCCACGGAATGGGGAGTGGAGGGCAGAACCTCCCTGATCGGAGAATGGAGCAAGGCCGAATGCCCCTGGCTGGATATGAAGGGACTGCGCCATGTGGCGGAACCCTACTTCAACTACACCTACGCCGGCGCCCCCTCCGTGGACCGTGAGTATCTCTACTTCTTTGACGAAATCGACCGGCTCCAGCGCCAGAATTTCCTGCGGGTGGGCCTGGAACAGCGCTGGATGACCCGAGGGGAGTCCGGCTGCCTCCGCACCCTCCTCTCCCTGGAAAACTATCTGGATGTCCACCACCAGCCCGGGGACGAGACCCAGCGGCATTGGGGTGACCTGGGAAGTCGCCTGAGCCTGCAGCCCCGGGAGAATCTGCGGTTGTGGGGCACCCTCCTTCACGATGTGGGGGCAGGGCGCATCCAGCGCGGGGAATTGGGCATTCGCTTCGGCAGGGAGGAGACCGGCTCCTTCAGCCTCCGCTATGTCTACCGCAACAACCACCTCTCCCGCTCCGTCTACTCCATGGGCTCCACCCTGGCGGACTTCACCGGGGAATCCGGCTACCTGAAACGCTACTTCCAGAGCGCCGACACCCTTACCGCCCAGGTGAACATCCCCCTCAATCCCCTGACCAGCCTGGAAGTGGGGGCGGAATACGATTTCGAGAAGAACAATCTGGAGGAACACCACTACTACCTGACACGCCAGCTCCATTGCTGGACCCTGGTGGGCGGCGTGGGCTGGGATGACCACGATTTCCAGGTCATGATCCTCCTGCGCCTCACCGCCTTCCCCAACGTGAAGCTCAACCTGAATCTCTAACGCCCTCGCCCCCCTCTCCGGGAACTCCCTGGGGTTCTAGGAGGTGGGCGGCTAAAAGGAAAAGAATTGCCAAATTTCCGGGGCGGGAGTTGCAAACTGTTTCATTCTTGCTATAGTATCCCCGTTTCCCGCTTGGCGACAGGCGCGAATCATTCTCATTTGCCCGGGTGGCGGAATTGGCAGACGCGTTAGGTTGAGGGCCTAATGGAGTAACATCCGTGCGGGTTCAAGTCCCGCTCCGAGCACCAGTTTCAACCTGGCTACCCTTGAGGTGGCCAGGTTTTTTTGTTTCCCTAACGCTCGTCTTTCCTCGGTTCTATGGACGAATATGACGTGATTGTGGTGGGGGGAGGCCATGCGGGATGCGAGGCCGCCCTGGCGGCGGCCCGGGTGGGAGCCCACACGCTCCTCCTGAGCCTGAACCAGGACCACCTGGCCCAGATGTCCTGCAATCCCTGTATCGGGGGAGTGGCCAAGGGACAGCTGGTGCGGGAAATCGATGCCCTGGGGGGCGAGATGGGCCGGAATGCCGATGCCACCACCGTGCAGTTCCGGATGCTGAACGCCTCCATGGGGGCCGCCGCCCAGTCTCCCCGGGCACAGTGCGACAAGACCCTCTACCAGAAACGGATGAAGATAGTCATGGAGCAGACGCCCGGCCTGGATATGCTCCAGGCGGAGGTGACGGGGCTTCTGCTGGACAAGGATCGCCAGGTCTGCGGCATCCGCACTTCCCTGGGGGAGGAATGGCGCTCCCGCACCGTGGTCCTTTCCACCGGAACTTTTCTGGGGGGAACCCTCCACTTCGGCCTCCATCGCACCCCCGGGGGACGGGCCGGGGATGCCGCCGCCCTGGAACTCTCCCGCTTCCTCTCCGGAGAACTGGGCCTGGAGATGGGACGCCTGAAGACGGGAACCCCTGTCCGGGTTCTGGGAAAGACCCTGGATTTCTCTTCCATGGAACCCCAGCCCCCCGATACCACCGGCGCCGGATTCTCCTTCGGCCCCCAGGACCGCGGAAATGTCCCCTTCTTCGGACAACTCCAGCTGGAACAGCGTTGCTGCTACCTGACCCACTCCACGGAACAGACCCGACAGCTGATTCTGGACAATCTCCATCGCTCCGCCATGTATTCCGGAGCCATCCGGGGCATCGGCACCCGCTATTGCCCCTCCTTCGAGGACAAGGTGGTCCGCTTCGCCACCCACTCCTGCCACCATATCTTCGTGGAGCCCGAGGGAGACTCCACCGACGAATATTACCTCAACGGACTCTCCACCTCCATGCCCGTGGAGGTCCAGTGGCAGATGGTGCACTCCATCCCCGGATGCGAAAAGGCCTTCATCTCCCGCTACGCCTACGCCATCGAATACGACTTCGTCTTCCCCAGCCAGCTGGATACCTCCCTGGCCGTCCGCCGCTATCCCACCCTCTTCCTGGCAGGCCAGATCAATGGCACCTCCGGCTACGAGGAGGCGGCAGGACAGGGACTGCTGGCGGGCCTGAATGCCGCCCGAAAGGCCTGCGCCCTGGGTGACCCCCTCCGGCTCCGGCGGGATCAGGCCTATCTGGGGGTGATGGTGGACGATCTGGTCACCAAGGAGATTGTGGAACCCTACCGCCTCTTCACCTCCCGGGCAGAATTCCGCCTGGCCCTGCGCCAGGACAATGCGGACCGCCGCCTGACGGCTCTGGGACATCACTACGGCCTGGCCACCGGCGACGCTCTCCAGCGGGTGGAGGCTCTGGAGGAGGAGATCCAGCGCGCCCGGGAGACTTTGGCCCGGGTGCGGCTGGCGGGACACAGTGTCCTGGAATTGCTGGCCCGTCCGGATTTCCACTACGAGACCCATTCCGAATTGCCGGTCCTTCCTCCCCGGGCGCTGCAGCAGCTCACGGTGGATATCCGCTATGCCGGATATCTTGCCCAGCAGCAGGAGCAGGCCAAGGGGATGCGGGAACTGGAGGCCTGGCCGATTCCCGCCGACTTCTCCTTCCAAATGCCGGGAATTTCCTCGGAGGCCCGGCAGAAGCTGGAGAAGCGCCGTCCTGAGAACCTGGGCCAGGCCGCCCGCATTGACGGGGTCACCCCGGCGGAAATCAGCATCCTCCAGGTGCATCTGCGGAAACGCAAGGAGCCAAGAGCATGAGAATTGTCATTGCCACATCCAATGCCCACAAACTGCAGGAGTTTCGTGCCATGCTGGAACCCCTTGGCCACCAGGTGATTGGCGCCGGGGAAATGGGGGGAATGCCGGAGGTGGTGGAGGATGGCGCCACCTTCGAGGAAAACGCGGCCAAGAAGGCCTGCCAGGCCGCCGCCGCCTTCCATTGCTCTGTGATGGCGGATGATTCGGGACTGGAAGTGCTGGCCCTGGGGGGAGAACCCGGGGTCTTTTCCGCCCGCTATGCCGGCGAAGGAGGCAACGACGGACGGAATCTGGCCAAGGTTCTGGGAAAACTCCAGGGGGTGGAGGATCGCCGGGCCCGTTTTGTCTGCGCCATTGCCCTGGCGGATGAGACGGGTGCGCTTCGGGGATGTGTCCGGGGAGAGGTGGCGGGGCATATGGCCCTGGCTCCCCAGGGAGAGGGCGGCTTCGGCTATGATCCCGCCTTCATCCCCCAGGGCTACGAACAGACCTTCGGAGAACTCCCCGCCTCCGTGAAAAATCAGCTGAGCCACCGGGCCCGGGCCCTGGAGAAGGCGGTAGCCCAGTTCTTCTCCGGAAATCCCGCCGCCCCAGGCAGAGAATAGGAGGGCATTCCCATGATGCAGCAGCGGTTTTCCTCGTTTCTGGGCCCCCGGATGGTCATCTACACCATCGTAGTCCTGGCCATGGCCTGGGTGTTCTGGCGGCAGGATTCCCGGGTGTCCCAAACTCCCCCGCCGCCCCCGGCCACCCCGGGGAAAAGCCTCCTGGAGGGAAAACCCGCCCGCCCAGCCCCCCCCCTGCCGCTCCTGGTGGCCCTGGGAAACCAGGAGATGCGCCAGGAGCTGGAGGCGGTGGTGAAGCTGGCCGAGAATTCCCCCGCCCTCCAAAACCGATTCACCGTGGTGGCCGTGACCCTGGATGCCCCGGAAAATGAGACGCTCTTTTCCCAAGCCTTCCAATGCCAGGAACAGGATCTCCCTTTGGCCATCCTCTTTGACGCCCAGGGCCAGGAGCTGATGCGGGGTAAACTCCCCCGCACTCAGGAGGAACTGCTGGCCTTCCCACCCCCCCCGGAAAAACCCGCCCTCCCGGAAAATTAGGGCGAGATTCCACCCACGTCCCCCGCAAGCGGGGGTGGAAATAGCGCCAAGGGTTTTCCCTGGGGATGAATGCTCGCTTACTGAGCGGCATCAAAATTGTGAGTTTTTGAATATTCTTTACTAAAAACCATATTCATCCCCCCGGAAACC
>JAEDNW010000055.1:0-14055 GCA_016302315.1 Lentisphaeria bacterium | reverse complement strand
CTCTCACGTAGGAAAATTTTTTTATTTCAAGAGAGGGTGCGAAAGATGGGCTAGAGTTCGTGGAATCTTTTTCGTTGTCGATATATTTTCTTTTCGTTACTCATCCTTCGTTTTCTTCTTTGCCGATTCATGACGACGATGCGCCGCTTTTTTCTCTTTGTCCTGCTGCTGTCCCTGGGGGCTTCGGTTTCCCTGGTTGCCCAGAATCTGATTCCCAATCCCCGCTTTGAAGAGGGGGTTGGGACCAACGGTGTGCCCCGGGGGTGGTATTACGACTCCCCGGGAAGTGTGCAGTGCCGATATGGGGTGGAGAAAGAGGATGGGGTGTCCTTCTTCCGCATTGCCCGTCTGACGCCGGGGGACGGGCTCTGCCGCATTTCCGCCGAGGTGGACGCCATCCGCCCGGAGACCAACTATCTCCTTACCGTGGAAGGGAAGAATCTGGGCGGTGGCGCCTTGATCTTCCTCTATGATTTTTCGGCAGACGGGAAATACGAGACCCAGTCGTATGCCGTCCCCCAGGGTGGGGAGGAATGGCAGACGCTTTCCATCCTCTGGAAGAGCCAGGCGAATACCGCCAGAATCAAGCTTTCCCTGGTGGTGGCAAAGGCGGAGGGCGATGCCCTGTTCCGCAATCTCAGCCTGATCTCCGTGGAAGACACCATCCAGGTGAATCTGCCTTCGCTACAGGAGGCTCCCGCTCTGGATGCGGACGGCAGCGACCCCTCCTGGGGCCAGGCCTATGCCACAATCCCCTTCCTGCCTCTGGGAAAGGAGTGCACTGTGGGAGGGACGGCGCCCACCACGGCACGCCTGGCCTACGCCCAGGGGGAACTCCATGTCCTCGTCCAGGCCAGGGAACCCTCTCCCCAGGACAGAATCCTGGGAAGGGATACCCTGTGGCAGAACGACACCCTGGAGATCTTCCTGCGGGATCCTGTCACCAACGTGATGTATCATCTGGGGGTGACTCCCGGAGGAGATCAGGGGACGGAGGTGGTGAACCAGGAGCGGGCAGCCGGCTTCGCCAAGGACTGGTATTCCCAGGACACCACGGCCGCCACCATGGCGGATCTCCAGCCGTTGTCCTTCCGCTCCCATGTCCAGGAGACCTCCGAGGGATGGTGGGCGCATTTTGTCGTGCCTCTGGCCCAGCAGAACCTGGAGACCCGGGGAGAGCTGGGAGTGCTGCTGGCCCGGGGGCGTAAGACGAAGGCGGGGGAGGAATACAGTTCCTGGGGGCGGACGGCGGGGGAATTCTTCAAGGACAGCCAGGGATTTGCCACGGTGACCCTGCCTGTGGTCGCCCGTCCGCATTCCCCGGAGGAATCGCTGTCGGCGTTGCCGCCGCCCCTGCCGGAGGCGCTGGTGGTGCCGGCGCCCCAGCAGGCGACGTTCTCGGAGGAGGGCCTGGTTTTCCCGTCGCCTTTGACCATCCATGCCCCGCAGGAGAAGGCCTTTGGGGCGGCGCGGCAGATGATGCTGGCCCAATTTCACCAGGCGCCCCGCCAGGCGGCGAGCCCGGAGGAAGCCCAGGTGATGCTGGTGCTGGAGGAGGGATGGAACGATCCGGCGTTTTCCGGGCTGGAGGAATGGCAGATCCGGGAGGCGTATCAGTGGGAGACCACGGAGGAGGGCCAGGTGCGGATCCTGGCCAGAAGCCACCGTGGTCTGGTGAATGGCCTGGCCACCCTCTGTCAGATGCTGGCGCCGGGAAAGGAGGGCACCCTGGTGTGTCGCCAGGGCCGGATCCTGGATTGGCCGGATCTGGAATACCGGGGCTGGCATTGCCTCTCCCCTGCCACGGAGGACGAGGTGCCTGTCACCCTTCAGTTCATCGATGCCATGGCCGCCCTGAAGTTCAACTGGCTCTCCCTCCAGTTCGACGGGCGCTTTGCCTATGAGAGACACCCGGAACTGTCCGACTGGAATGCCACATCCAAGGAATCCCATCGGAAGATCGCCGCCCGGTTGGATCTCTACGACATCCAGGTCATTCCCATGACTCAGCTCCTCTCCCATTTCCGGGGATTCCTCCGAAAGCCCGAGCTGCGGCGCTTTGCGGAAATCCAGAAGCCCGAAAAGGAAACCCGGTTTACCTACTGGAACTACTGCCCCCGGCATCCGGAAATCCACGATCTGGTCTTCGACATGATCGATGAGCATCTGGAGTGCTATCCCAAGGCCCAATGGTATCATGTGGGGATGGACGAGGCGACCTTCGAGCCCATCGGCGTCTGCTCCCGATGCCGGGGCACCTCCGGGGGAGATCTCTTTGCGGAGGAAGTCCAGCGCCTCCACGATTATGTGGTGGGCGTGAAGGGACTGCGCATGGCCATGTGGTGCGATCAGCTGGAAGCCCACCGCAATGGCGGCACCAAACCCTTCAACACCGCAGAGGCCCTTCCCCGGATTCCCCGGGATGTGGTGATTTTTGACTGGCATTACCAGGAGACTCCCGAGAATCCCACGGTGAAGTTCTTCATGGACGAGGGATTCCAGGTCATCGCCTGCGGATGGTATTACCCGGAGAATGTGGTGCCTCTGGCTGAGGAGGCCTGCCGTCAGAAGGCCCTGGGATATGGGGGGACCTCCTGGGTCCTGATGCACGAAATCCGGCCCAGCCCCCATCTGATGACCTCTGTGGTGCTGGGGGCGGAGCGGAGCTGGAATGCCCACGGCCCATCCTTGGCCACGCTCCCCTATCTCCCCCAGGAGATCTTCGTGAAACTCCATGACGGCAGAGAAGAGGCCTCCCCCCGGCGCTTCCTCCCCTTGGATCTGGAGGAAGCCTGCAATATGGCATTGTCCGGGGATTCCTGGAAGAGCTGGATGGGCCTGGGCCCGGCAAGCGACTGCTCCGCCCTGCCCACCGGGCTCCAGTGGTTCAAGAACATCCCCTTCCGGGTGTCTGGAAAGAAGCTGGGGGCCGTGGCCACACGGGACGAATCCCTGGAAATGCACCGGTATCCCAAGGCCGTGAAGGGAATCCCTGTGGGCACCACCGCCCGGGAACTGGTCTTCCTCCATACCGCCACACGCCCCAGTGTCGTGGTGCGCACCCAGGGAAGATCCCCCGAGAAACCCACCATACTGGGGACCTATGTGATCCATTACCAGGACGGGGAAATCCTCTCCATCCCCCTGAATTGGGAGGAGAATATCACCCACTGGAACGCCCAGATGCTCTCCGCCTTCTGCACCCCCCTGTGGCAGGGCCGCACCCCGGAAGGCGCAAGAATCAGCCTGGAGGGCTTCCGCTGGAAGAATCCCCGTCCTGATGTCCCCATCGTGTCTGTGGATCTGGAATCCCGGGAGGGCAAATCCTCTCCCGTCCTCCTGGCCATCACCGCCATCCTGGAATAGAGCTCCCCCCCCCCGTCCCCCGCAGGCGGGGGGGGATGTTCCACCGAAGGGTTTCCCCGGGGAGGCGGAGGCTATGCCGCGCCCGCGTGGGCGCCAAATTTCCCTGTGGCTGGTGAACCGGGGGCACGGGGGTGTTCCCCCGGATTTGACGGCCCCCCCCCTTGGGGGTAGGGGGCATCCTCATGAACCCCGTTTACGGGGTGGGAGGATCGCTAGACGGGGGTGGAGGCCGGGTTCATCCCGGCCGGGAACCCCCGGGGGGGTGAAGCGTTAGCGGGAACCCCCGGGAGCGGCCCCCCCCCGGGGGGGAGGGGGTTATTCTTTGGGAGAGGCGAGGGTGGTATCCAGCCAGCGGAGGGCTTCTTCCCGGGAGGAGAAGGGGTGTTCCAGTTCGTAATCGTGGCAGGTCCGCAGGAATTTTCCCAGGGCGGCTCCGGTCTGGTATCCTCTTTCGATCAAGTCCTTTCCGCTGATATAGGGTTTTGGGGGATGGGGCCGGCGCTGTTCTTCCTTCCATCCCTGGACAAGGGCGTGGTGCAATTCCAGGTTTCCCCAGGAGGAGAGGGTGTCCACCCGCAGGAGTTCCAGGAGGAGGGGGAAGAGGGGATGCTGATAGGCTTTCCGCTGGCGGGCGATTCTTGCCTGGGGCAGCTGGGTCACTTCCATGTGCTTTCGGACCAGGAAGGCGGCATTGTCCAGGCAGGTGGAATCCATCCGGAGTCGTCGCAGGGCTTCCTGGGTGATGAGTTCCCCCTGGACATCGTGGCCGTTGAAGCGGATGCGGTCATCGGCTTCCTGATAGGTAGAGGGTTTTCCCACATCGTGGAGGAGGGATCCCCAGGCCAGCCAGCGTTGTTCCTCCCAGGTGGCCTCCTGGAGCTGATTTTCCTGGTTGAAGCGGGTTTCCGGGGAAGGGGTCTGGTCTGTGGTGCGGAGTTTCCGGAGGGTATCGTCCAGGAACCCCAGGATTTTCAGCTGATGCTGCCACACATCTCCTTCGGGATGGAACTGGGGGGGCTGCTCCACCCCTGCCTCGGCCTCCAGCTCGGGAAGGATTTCCCTGAGGTGTCCGGATTGGGCCAGAAGGGCGAAGGCTTGCCGGGAGGCCCCGTGGAGAAGCATCTTCTCCAGCTCTTCCTTGATGCGCTCCTGGGAGACCGCCGGCAGAAGGGTGCCCGCCATTTGGCAGACGGCTTCCCAGGTGGATTTTTCCAGGGTGAATCCCAGATTGGCGGTGAAGCGGATGGCCCGCAGAATCCGGAGACGGTCCTCCTGAAAACGCTGCCGGGGATCTCCTACGCAGCGGAGAAGACGGCGGGACAGATCCTCCTGGCCGCCCACAAAGTCCAGCAGCTGTCTGGCGATGGGATCGTAGAGCAGGGCGTTCACCGTGAAGTCCCGCCGCTTCACATCCTCCTCCATCTCCACAAAGCGGACCTCATCCGGGTGCCGTCCATCGGAATAGGTGCTTTCTCCCCGGAAGGAGGCGACCTCGTAGGTGGTGCCGGAGGGAGCGAGGACCAGGATGATGCCGAACTGACGCCCCACCGGGAAGGTCCTGGGAAACAGGGCTTCCACCTGCTCGGGGCGTGCGCTGGTGGCGATGTCCCAGTCATGGGGCGTATGCCCCAGAAGCATATCCCGGACACAGCCTCCTGCCAGCACCGCCTGGTATCCTGCCTGCTGCAGGGTGCGGATGATGTCCAGAGGCTCCTCTGGACATGCCTGGGGAGACTGTGTGTTCATAAATGCTTTATGCAGAACTAGTTAAGCCAGCGTGTGGGAATGGCGCCATCCCGCCTGCCGCATTCAAGGAAGATATCGTCCCTCTGAATGCTGTGGAGGGCCTCCTGGGCGGCATCCAGGGCCAGCTGGTAGTGATTGCAATCTCCGCTGGTATGCGCCAGAATCACGTTTCGGGTATTTCGGGTGACGAGTCGGGGGAGGAGCTCGGCGGCTTGCCGATTGGAGAGATGGCCATGTCCCCCGCAGATCCGATGCTTCAGATCCCAGGATCTGGGGGACTGGATGAGCATATTCTGGTCGTAGTTGCTTTCCAGGACGAGGGTATGGCAGTCCCGCAGGAAGGTTTCCAGGAGATGGGTGGGGGTTCCCACATCGGTGGCGATGCCGATTTTCCCCCGGGATGTCGTCAGGACATAGCCCACGGTGTCCGCATCGTGTTCCACGGGGAAGGGGGTGACCTGGAATTGGGCGCATTCAAAGGTGTACCCCACCTGGAAGAGCCGGGGAAGCAGGGTGCATTCCTTTTTGCGACTGTATTTTTCAATGTATGCCTTTAAGCCGTCGAAGCATGCGCTGGTGGCATAGACCGGCACTTCCAGAGTCCTGGCCACAAGGTCCACTCCCTTCACATGGTCACCATGGGCATGGGTCAGCAGGATGCCTTTGATGGTGTCCGGGGAGATTGCGGACAACTCGAGGCGATGGATTAGCTCGCTTTTGCTGATGCCGCAGTCCACCAGAAGGGTCCGGTCTTCCGAGTGGATGGCGACGCAGTTGCCGTTGCTGCCGCTGGCGAGGACAGTGACACCGATTTTCGTCATAAGGGAGGCAGGGGAGAGGGGGCGGGGGCTTCCAGGGCGATACGGGCCACATTGTCGGAGACATTTTCTCCGGCGGCGCCCAGGCGCCGGGTGAATTCCTCCATGCCTTCCAGGGTCTGCTGCCGTCTTTCCCCTCCCGGCAGAATCGCTTCCAGGGCGTGGCACAGGTTTTCCCCGGTGCATGCCTTCTGGAGGACTTCCTGGAAGACGGTCCGTTCACAGACCAGGTTGGCAATGGTGATGGTGGAAATCTGAATCAGTTTGCTGCCCACCCACCAGGAGAAGGGGCTGATGCGGTAGGCCACCACCACGGGAAGCCCCAGCATGGCGGCCTCCACGGTGACGGTGCCGCTGGCGGCCAGGGCGGCGGTGGCCCGGGTCATCCACTCCCGGGTGTCTCCCACGGACCAGGTGACTTCCGGAGCATCGGGAATCTGCCGGACCAGTTCCTGGGCATATTCCAGGATCGCCTTGCGGGGCAGGGGGATGTGGAATTTCAGCTGGGGGTGGTCCTGGCGAAGTCTGGCGGCGGCCTGAAGGAAGGAGGGCAGAAGGCGCTGGAGTTCCTGGCGGCGGGAGCCGGGGAGGAGAAGCACCAGGTTGTCCTGCCGGGGGGGGCGTTTGCCGTTGCGGTAGGGAGCCAGGATGTGGAAGAGGGGGTGTCCCACGAACTCTGCCTGGAGGGAGGTTTTGGCGTAGCAGGCGGGTTCGAAGGGGAAGATGCAGAGCATGCGGTCGCAGTAGCGGGCCAGTTTCCAGACCCGTCCGGAGCGCCAGGCCCAGACCTGGGGACTGACGTACCAGACCACCCGGATGCCCAGGGCGTGCAGGCGTTTGGCCAGCATCAGGTGGAAGCCCGGGTAGTCGATGAGCACCACGGTGCGGGGGCGCTCCTGGGCCGCCAGCCGGGTGATGCGCTTCAGCAGCCTCAGGAAGAAGAAGATGTGTTTGAGGCATTCCCAGAAGCCGATGATGCCCAGCTCCGTGGAGTCCACAAAGGTATCCACGCCGGCCTCCCGCATCCGGACGCCGCCCATTCCCCGGAGAATCCACTGGGGTTCCCGGGCGCGGATGGCCTGTGCCAGGGAGGCACCGTATCCGTCGCCGGAGGTTTCGCCCGCCATGATCCAGAGGGTGGGGGCGGGGGTGTCCTGGGGGAGTGGGGCAGGGGAGGTCATCGGATGGCGCCGCTCCTTCGGTTGATGCCCGGCGCCAGGAGATAGGCCCGGAGGAGGCGTCCCACCGGGGCGGTATCCACCAGGAAGGCGTCGTGGCCGGACTCGGTCTGGATCTCCACGTAGGTCACCGGCTTGTTCTCCGCCAGGATGGCGTTGACGAATTCCCGGGCCTCGGCAGGGGGATAGAGCCAGTCGGAGGAGAAGGAGACCACCATGAGCTCGGCATGAAGGCGCTGGCAGGCCTTGCGGATATCGCCGTCTCCCCAGGCATCGGCGGCGTCGTAGTAGTCCATGGCCCTGGTGATGTAGAGGTAGCTGTCGGCGTCGAAGCGTTCCACAAAGGACTTGCTCTGGTGGTTCAGATAGCTTTCCACGGAGAATTCCGCCTCGAAGCCCTTCTGGGGTTCCTTGGCGTCCAGGCGCCGTCTCCCGAACTTGAAATCCATTCCTTTGCCGGAGAGATAGGTGATATGGGCCAGCATCCGGGCCACCGCCAGGCCATTGGAGGGACCCTGGCGCTTGCCGAAGTAATTGCCGCCCTCGAAATGGACATCCCGCATGATGGCGTTCCGGGCGACGGCATTGAAGCCTAGGCCCTGGGCGGAGAGCCGGGGGCCGGAGGCCATGATGATACATTTTCCCATCATCCGGGGATAGCGGAGGGCCCATTCCAGGGTCTGCTGCCCTCCCAGAGAGCCGCCAATGACGGCATAGAGATGCTGAATCCCCAGTTTTTCCAGCAGGAGTTTTTCCATGACCACCCAGTCTCCCACCGTGACCATGGGGAAGGCGAGGCCGTAGGGCTTCCCCGTTTCGGGATTCAGGGAGGAGGGTCCGGTGGTGCCGTAGCAGCTGCCCAGCACATTGGCGCAGACTACGTAGAACCGGTTGGTGTCGATGGGCTTTCCCGGGCCAATGACGGCATCCCACCATCCGGGATGGGTCAGTCTCCATTTCCGCTCCGGGCGTCCCGCCGCCGTGGCATCCCATCCGGCCACATGGGCATCCCCCGAGAGGGCGTGGCAGATCAGGATGGCATTGTCCTTGGCTTCGGAAAGTTCTCCGTAGGTTTCATACTCCACATCCACCTGGGGGAGAGAGGCTCCGCATTCCAGGAGGAAGGGATGCTGGGCATCGGCGATGCGCAGATGTTTCGGGGTGGTGAGGCCCACGGAGGAGAGGGAATCCGGCGGGTCGTACTTGGGTTTGTCGGGAGTCGTCTTGGTCTTCTTGCTCCTACAGGACATGGGAATAGGGAAAAGGGGAGGAATTGGGGAATGGGGCGTACTGTAATCCTCCCCCCTCCCCCCCGCCTCGCGTCGGGCCGGGAAATCCGCCTTCCTCACAGTCGGGGATGGGCCCGGTCGTAGACCTCCACCAGCCGGGAGATTTCCAGGTGGGTGTAGATCTGGGTAGTGGCCAGGCTGGCGTGTCCCAGGAGTTCCTGGACGGTGCGGAGGTCGGCTCCCGCCGCCAGGAGATGGGTGGCGAAGGAGTGGCGGAGTTTGTGGGGGGTGACTTCCGCCGGGAGTCCGGCAAAGGCCACATACTTTTCAAAGGGGCGTTGCACGGAGCGGGGAGTCAGGCGTTCTCCCCGGTAGTTGACGAAGAGGGGGCCGGGGGCGTCCGGATCCCCCAGGCCCATTTCCTGGCGTTTCCCCAGATATTGCTTCAGGGCCTGGGCGGCCAGGGTCCCCATCATACAGAGACGCTCCTTCTGCCCCTTCCCATGGACGAGAAACAGGGACTGGGAAAAGTCCACCTCCTCCCGATTGAGGTCCGTGGCCTCGGAGATGCGGAGGCCGCCGGAGTAGATCACCTCCAGAATGGCGCGGTCCCGCAGGCCCAGGAATTCCGGGTCTCCGTGGAGAGGGGATTCGGTCTGCTGCCGCCAATAGCGTTCCGGGGTTTCCAGGAGGAGTTTCACCTGCTCCACGGTCAGGGTCACGGGGAGGAGGGAGGGCCTCTTCAGGCCCCGGAGGAGGTGGAAGGGGTCGGCGGCAATGTATTCCTCCCCCAGAAGGAAGCGGAAGAATGCCCGGAGGCTGGAGAGTTTCCGGTTGACGGAGGTGGGTTTTTCTCCTCCGGCGGAGAGTCCCGCCACAAAGTGCCGGGCCATTTCCGGGGTGACTTTGCCCCAGGGACAGGGCGGGGCCCCCGCCTTCAAGGACGGGGTGGCCTGGAGGAACTGGGCCACATCCTGAAAATATCCCTGGATGGTGCGGGGAGAGGCCTGGCGTTCCCCCCGCAGATAGGTGAGGAAGGCCTCCATGGCCGGATCCTGGGCCAGGAGGGACCGCTCGGAGGAGAGATCAATGGCGGCGGGAGCGAAGCGGGCCATGGGAGACGCAACGACGGGACGGTCAGGCTTGAGGAAGCGCCGCCATGGCCTTTTCCAGGGCGTCAATGGCCTTGGCGGTGGCCTGGGGCTGGGCGAAGTCCCCAATCCTCCGGGCGAACTCCTGGAAGGCCTCCGGCTCCTGCAGCCACTGCTGAAGGACCTCCTGGAGTTTTTCCGGCGTGGTGTCCTTCTGGGGGAGCAGAAGGGCCGCCTGGTGGTCTGCCAGGGTCCTGGCGTTCCAATACTGGTGGTTGTCCTTGGCGGAGGGCAGGGGGATGAGGAATGCGGTTTTGCGGAAGAGGGCCAGCTCGCAGAGGCTGGAGGCGCCGGCCCGGCAAAGGACGGCGTCCGCCGCCTGATAGCAGCGCTGGATCTGGTGGTCCGCCTTCCGGATATGGGCGGGGATGCCGGCGGCCTGGCAGGCCTCCTCCAGGGCGGTGTTGTCGTCGCTTCCGGTGAGGCAGATCAGCTGGATCCGGGAGGCCAGGGGAGCGAGGAGAGGGAGGGTGTGAAGGAGGAGTCGGGTAATGGCCTGTGCGCCCTGGCTGCCGCCGAAGACCAGGAGGGTTTTGCGTCCGGGGAGGAGTCCGAAGTCCTGGAGGAGGGCCTCCCGTTCCTGTGGGGAGGGTGGGGTTTTGGCGGCCTCCAGGAGGGTGTCCCGGAGGGGCATTCCCACGATTTGGGCGGGGGTTCCCTTGCACTGGCGGGGATTGGCCAGGGGGAGGGTAAGGAGAATCAGGGAGGCCTTTTTGGCGAAGAGTCGGTTGGTCTGTCCCATGAAGGTATTTCCCTCATGGAGGAAGAGGCTGCGGGATCGGCGGGGCCAGCAGAAGCAGGGGGCCACGGCGGTGAAGGATCCCATGCTCAGGAGGGCGTCTCCCTGCAATTCCCGGAAGAGGCGCCGGATTTTCCGGACGCAGGCAAGGAAGCGGAAGGGGAAGAGGAGGAGCTGGCCCAGGGAGCGGGGCGCCCGCACGCTGGGAATCTCCCGGCATTCCAGGCCGTGGCGGGCCACCGTTTCCCGCTGGGCCTCCACTTGCTGGCCGGAGAGAAGAAGGGTGACTTTGCCGCCCCGGAGGGAATATTCCCGGGCCAGGGCCAGGGCGGGATAGAAGTGGCCGCCGGTACCGCCGCTGCAGATGATAAGGTGTGGCATAAGGGGAGGAGAGAATAGGGTGGGGCTGGCGCCGGGGAGGGGTAGGAGTCCCCGAGGCCGGGAGAAGCCGGAAGGCGGAAGATCAGCGGTATTTTTTGGCGCAGCCTTCCACAATGGCCTGCATGGCGTCCCCCTTGGTGCGCATGTCCTTGGAAAGGGCGGTCTGGCAGCGTGCCCGCACCAGATTGTGCTCCGGATACCGGATCTTGAAGTAGGGGTCGCCCAGGAGATAGTCCGTCAGGAAACGGCAGGCCAGCTCGCAGGCCAGGCAGAAGGGGGATTCTCCCAGGGTGGCCAGTTCCGTGTCGGTGAGGCCCGGGGCGGTCTGGGAGAGGAAGCCGTCGGCGAAGGCCCAGTAGGTATTCAGATCCAGTCCGGTCTTGTCCAATTCCCGGCTGTCTTCCTGGGTGAAGTTGGCGGCGAAGCGGATGGCGTCGCCGAAGTCATGGCCCACCAGGCCCGGCATCACCGTGTCCAGATCGATGACCACCAGGGCCTCGTGGGTCTCCGGGTCGAAGAGGACGTTGTTGATTTTGGTATCGTTGTGGGTGACCCGGAGGGGGAGGCTGCCCGCCTTCGCCAGGTCCGTGAGGTGGCAGGCCTCCGTCTCCACGGAGAGAAGATAGTCCACTTCCGGCTGCACCGAATCCCGGCGTCCGCAGGGATTGGCCTGGATGGCCTCCCGCAGCTGCTGATAGCGCTTCCGGGTGTTGTGGAAATCCGGGATGGTCTCGAAGAGATCGGTGGCCTGAAAGTCCTCCAGGGACTTCTGGAAGTCGCCGAAGGCGACCCCGGCATTCCGCACAATGCGGAGATCCTCGCAGGTGTCGCAGGTGATGGAGGGCACGTAGTTGATGACACGCCACAATTCCTTCCCGTCCAGGAGATAGGTCTTCCTTTCCCCGGTGATGTCCGTGTGGTGGTAGTGGAGATTCATGGCCCCGGGACGCTTCCGACGGATGTGCTCCGTGACCTTGTCAATGTTCTCCATCAGCTGGACAGGATTGCGGAAGGCAAAGGAGTTGAGGCGCTGGACCACATAGGACTTGATGCGGGCCATGCCCTGCCCGTCGTCCATGATGTAGTTCACTTTGTAGGTGTGGTTCACGTTGCCCGCCCGGACCTCTTCGTGGGAAAAGAAAAGTCCCGGCAGATGGAAGGCGGCACCAATGGACTGGAGTTTTCTGGCCAGTTCCTGGGGAGAGGAAGCTTGGGTGGTGGGCATGAAGAGGAAAGAGGGGAAAAGAGGAAGGGGTGGCGGGTACTATAAGGTGGAAAACGCCCGGGAGCCGTCCCGCAATTGTGGGAAATTGAGGGAATCGGGAATCAGAACACCGGGGGAGGAGAGTAGCGCCAAGGGCTCTCCATGTTTCCCGTTCCGTGGTTGTCCCGGGGAACGGGGGCGGGGAAAGTTGTCTGGGCGACGTATGCGCGAGAAAAACGCGCGGGGTAAGAGGTTCCCCTCGCCCCCATCCCGCCATCCCGGGGGTTCCCGGCCGGGAATACCCGGCCTTCACCCCCGTCTATCGATCCTGCCACCCCGGCAAGCGGGGTTCATGAGGATGCCCCCCGTCCCCCCCGCAAGCGGGGGAATATGGTCCGCCACGGGTTTCCCGGGCTACATCCTTCACCCCCCGGGGGGGGGCGCTCCGCTCTCGGGGGCAAGAGTGTATCCTGTGGGAATCGTGGTATGGGCGTTCAGAATTCCCGGGCGATGAATTCAGCCAGGGCCTCTTTCCAGTGGGGCATGGGTGGCAGTCCGCAAAGCCGGAGCATCCGCTTTTCCAGGCAGGAGTTGCGGGGGCGTCGGGCGGGGCGGGGATATTCCGCCGAGGTGCAGGGGGCAATGGCCTGGGGGGTTCCGGTGAGTCGGAAGATTTCCTGGGCGAATTCCGCCCAGCTGGCCTCGCCTTCGCAGGTGAGATGGAAGGTGCCCGCCAATTCCCGGTGCTCCAGCAGAAGGCGCAGATGCCGGGCCACCGCCAGGGTGGAGGTGGGATTGCCACGCTGGTCGTCCACCACCTTCAGCAGGGGGCGGCTGCCATCCGCCAGCTTCCTCATGGTGTGGACAAAGCTGGGGCCTCCCGGGCCGTAGAGCCAGGAAATGCGGCAGAGGACATGGTCGGGGCAGTGGGTGCGGATGGCCTCCTCTCCTGCATATTTGGAGGCGCCGTAGACGGTGCCCGCCTTTCCCGCCGCATCGAATTCGTGGTAGGGACGCTGGAGGGTGCCGTCGAAGACGTAGTCCGTGGATATGGCCAGGAGCCGGATGCCCAGACGATGGCAGGCCACGGCCACATTCAGGCTGCCCAGGGCATTGACGCGGTAGGCCAGATCCTGCTCCGTTTCGCAGCGGTCCACCTCCGTCATGGCGGCGCAGTGGATGACGGCCTCCGGGGCGGACTCCGCCAGTTTCCGGGAGAATTCTCCGGGGGAGGTGATGTCCCATTCCGGGAGGTCGGCAATGACGAGCTGGTGGTGGGCCAGCTCTGTTTGGAGGGTGCGGCCAAGCATTCCCTTGCCGCCGGTGATGAGGATGCGCATAAGAGTTCAGTACAATGGAGTGGCAAAGCCGTTAGTGAGAAAAAGGCGGAAAAACTTGTCCTTATTCCACAGTTGTGTGAAAAGGTGCCATGGTATGTCCCAAAGAGTATGTCGATTCAAGGACATCTGTCTCGGGAAATACAACGGATTTACCAATGAAAAAGGATTTCTTGCAGAATCAGGAGAAAATCAAAAATCTTTTTATCTATCGGAAGGCGGATGTCATCTACCGCATGACGGTACTATTCTGTGGACGCTTTTTTCAAAAATATGGGGATAGAACAGTAGATCAAATGGTTCAGGCGGCGAGAAGTGGAAAACAAAATATTGTGGAAGGATCCATGGATGGAATCACATCGAAGGAGATGGAAATCAAACTGCTCAATGTGGCTAGGGCAAGTTTTGCGGAATTGAAGGAGGATTTTATGGATTATCTCAACACTCATGAAAGAATGTTATGGCAAGCGGGATACCCGGAATACAGTAAGATGATTGCCTATTGCAGAAGTCACAATGATTTTGCAGATTATGAGGGAATTTTCAACAAGGGGAATGATGAAATTCTCGCGAATATCGGCATAACATTGTGCCGAATCGAGGATAAAATGCTATGCAACTTTCTCCAACGCAAAGAGCAGGAATTTATCCAAAATGGGGGTATCCGGGAAAGGATGAGTCGCGCAAGAAAAGGTTATTTGAATTCTATAGAACAGGAACGAAATGAACTGCGAAGGGAAAACGAAAACCTCAGAAAAGAAAACCAAAGCCTCCGCCGTAAATTGGAAGAAATGGAAAAGCCAGAACTCTAGACCCTCTAGACCCTCTAGACCCTCTAGACTCTCTAGACCCTCTAGACCCTCTAGACCCTCTAGACCCTCTAGACCCTCTAGACCCTCTAGACCC
>JAEDNW010000178.1:0-2960 GCA_016302315.1 Lentisphaeria bacterium | reverse complement strand
TCCCGCGGGGTGGCAGGATCGATAGACGGGGATGAAGGCCGGGTTCATCCCGGCCGGGAACCCCCGGGATGGCGGGATGGGGAGCGGGGAACCCAATTTACCCCAATTTATCTCGCGCGCGTGCGCGCATACATATCGCCCCCCCCATTCCACGGAAACGGATTGAGACGGGGAAACACGGAAAAACCTTTGACGCTACCACCATCCGCCCACCCCCCGGCAGGGGGGGGGATTACCGGGCCAGGGCATTGGCGGCCAGGACGCCGGAGAGCAGGGCCCCCACGATGCCCAGGAGTCCCTGGTCGGTTCCGGCCAGGAGAAGTCCGGGGATCCCCGTCTCTCCCTGGGAAAGTTTTTTCGGGGATCCATAGATGGCGCCATGGACATGTCCCGTGAAGGCCTGGACGGTGTGGGGCGTAAAGACATCCAATAGGGTTGCCGCCTGGGCCAGGGCGGGGAAATCCTGTTCCAGGGCCTGGCGCAGGGATTCTGCCGCCTGGCGTTTCCGGTGTTCATATTTCTGGGGATCCTGGGCCTTGTCCCAGAGTTCCTTCCGGGTCATGGCGGAGATCCGCAGGAGGGTGGCCTCGGAGGATTCTTCTTCTCCCTGATAGTTTCCCGGCGCGCAGACCAGGAGGGCCTGCTCCTCTCCCCGGTCGGTGGGGGCGAAGGCGAATTCCGGAGTGCGGCAGAGGAAGAGGACCGCATCCTGGAAGCCGTAGTGGGCCGGTGGTTTGGGGAGGGTGAAAATGGCCTCCAGGAAACAGATTTCTCCCGCAGGACATTCCTCCAGCCGGGGGAGGACCCCAGGAGGACACAGGGCGGCGGTTTCCCGGGCGCCAATGGTGGAGACTACCTGGGAAACGGGGATTTCCCCCGCCTGACGGGTGCGGATCCCCCGGAGGCGCCCTTCGGGGGAAAGGAGAATCTCCTCCACGGCGTCCCCCAGATGCAGGGCCACCTCTTCCCGGCGGAGATGGCTCTCCAGGGTCTCCAGGAAGGGTCGCATTCCCCCGGCGGGGCGTCCCAGTCCCTCCAGGAAGATGCTCCGGAACATAGTGGCGAAGGCATGGGCCTCCATGTCTTCCGGGGAAGGGCATCCGTAGAAGAAGACGGGGAATCGGAGCATATCCCGGAAGGCGGGAGAGGCCAGGTGCTTCTCCAGGAGGGCGTTAGCGGATTCCCCCTGGGGGGCACCGCCGCCGTATCCCCGCCGACGGAGTTCCTCCACCAGGGTCGTGAAGCCCGGGAAATCCCCGGGGAAGAGCCGGCGGAACTGGGCCTCCACGGCGGAGAAATCGTTGGTGAGGACCACCTCCCCCTGGGGAAAGCGGATACGGGAGCGGTTCTGGGGCGTCAGATTCAGTTCCTGACGCCGGATGCGAAGCTGCCGCAGAAGCTGGTTCAGGGGAGCGGCGGTCTCCTGGGGAGGGGCAAGGTTGGTGAGGGCATGAAGGCCCGTATCCACCACCCTGCCCTGTCGGAGATACCAGGAATTCATCCCCCCCAGACGGGTGTGGCGCTCCCATAGCCCCACCCGCTTCCCGCAGAGGGCCAGGCGAAGAGCGGCGGCAAGCCCCGCCGGGCCGCCACCGATCACCGCTACCTCAGGGGACTCCTTCCGCTGCTCCATCACCATGCTGTATTGTCCCCCCCCGGGACCGCCCTGCCCTATGCCTGGGCAGCCGCCAGGAAACCCTCCCGGGAATTCTGGATCACCACGTCGTCCACGCAGAGCGCCAGGCGGAAGTAGCCGGGATATCCGAAGCCGGAGCCGGGAACCGCCAGGATGCGCTGCTCCGCCAGTTTCTGGACGAAGGCCAGATCGTCCTGTCCGTGGGGGGCTTTGGGGAAGAAATAGAAGGTGCCGGCGGGCATCTGGTAGGGGATTTTCGCCTCATCCAGGATGCTGGCCATCAGGGCACGGCGGCGGGCGTAGACTTCCCGCTGGGCGGTCTGCCCCCGGAGAGTTTCCTCCAGCTGTCCCACGGCGCCGATGATGAGCTTCTGTCCGATGCAGGGGGCGTTCACGTAGCCGATGGTGCGGTTGGTGAGGATCAGTCCCGCCACCAGCTGCCCGCTTTCCTCCTTGGCGAGGGCAGGATTGACCACCACATAGCCCACGCGCTCGCCGGCCAGCCCCAGGTTCTTGGAGAAGGAGGAGCACACCACGGAGTAGGGATAGACGGGGAAGACGGAGGGGACATCCCGGCCGTCAAAGGCCAGGAACCGGTAGGGTTCATCGGCGGCCAGGAGAATGGGCTGCTCCCGCCCCTGATTGGCCTCCTGGAGAATCTGGGCCAGGGCCTGGAGCTCCTCCCGGGAATAGATGACTCCCGCGGGATTGTTGGGGCTGTTGATGAGGAGGATCCGGGTACGCGGGGTGATGGCCTGGCGGATTCCCTCCAGATCCAGCTGGAAGGTGCCGGGATGGCTGGGAACGGTCTTCAGGACCCCGCCGAAGTTGCCGCAGTAGGAGCCGTATTCCACGAAGTAGGGCGCGGGGCAGAGCACCTCGTCTCCCGGCAGAAGGACCGCCTTGAAGAGGCAGTTCAGGGCACCAGCGGCCCCCACCGTCACCACGATGTTCTCCGCCGGAATGTCCACCCCCTGCTCCCGGGAGGCCCAGAGGGCCAGCGCTTCCCGGGCGGCGGGATAGCCGGCATTGGGCATGTAGCCCAGGCCCGCCGGGACATTCACGGTGTCCGCCAGCCCCCGGAGGGTCTCGATGACCGCCACAGGGGGCTTCAGGTCGGGACTCCCTAAGCTGAAGTCGTAAACCTTGTCGGCCCCGTATTGCTTCTTCAACTCAATGCCCGCCTCGAACATTCGGCGGATCCAGCTGGATCCCTTCTGGGACTCCAGGATTTTCTCGGAAACCAATCGCATGGTGTGTTTTCTTTTGACTAGAATCTCTAGAATCTCTAGAATCTCTAGAATCTCTAGAATCTCTAGAATCT
>JAEDNW010000054.1:0-14332 GCA_016302315.1 Lentisphaeria bacterium | reverse complement strand
CCAGCCCGGCGGGCACATCCACCTTCTCCGCCAGCCCGCGCAGGGTCTGGATGACCGCCGCAGGGGGACGCAAATCCGGGCTGCCCAGGCTGAAGTCGTAGACCTTGTCAGCCCCATATTGCCTTTTCAGCTCAATGCCCGCCTCAAACATCCGGCGGATCCAACTGGAGCCCTTCTGGGACTCTAAAATCTTTTCGGAAACCAAACGCATGGTGTATTTTTTTTCTTTGACTAGAATCTCTAGAAGCCTATGCCGCAAAAGCAACGGCTTTATGCGGGGGGCCTGGCTTTGAGGAGCCAGGGGATTTTGCGGCAGGGCGAAGAAGCGCAAGGGAGCATGGCCACCCATGTGACCGGGCGCCGATGAAGCCTATGCCGCAAAAGCAACGGCTCATCAAAGCCAGGGGTTAGCGTTTGACGCGGGCGTTCCCCCCCCAGATGCTCCACACCTGTTCCTCATCGGCAGGCTGGGCGTAATCGGTGAGGTGAGTGGTGGCCAGAGCGCCGGTGGCCCATCCGAACTGGATCCACTTTTCGGGGGACATGCCCTTCAGCATGGCGTAGAGGAAACCGCCCACGAAGCCGTCGCCGCCGCCGATGCGGTCCAGGACGCCGATTTCCCGGGGTTCCACCACCTGCCATTCTCCGTCCACATTGGTGATGGCGCCCCAGCGGTGGCGGTTGGCGCTGATGACCTCCCGGAGGGTGGTGGCGAAGGCGGTGGCATGGGGATAGGCGGCCTTCACCCGGACCACCATCTCCTTGAAGCTTTCCATCTTCTGGGCGATGTCCTTTCCGCCGGCCTCGGGGCCCTGGATGCCCAGACAGAGCTGGAAATCCTCCTCGTTGCCGATGAGCACATCGGCCATGGAGGCGATCTCGGAGAAGATGTCATGGAGTTCCTGCTCCCGGTTCTTCCAGAAGGAGGCGCGGTAGTTCAGGTCGAAGGAGATGCGGGTGCCGTGGGCTTTGGCGGCCCGGGCCAGCTCCAGGCAGAAGCGGCTGGTTTCCGGGGAGAGGGCGCCGATGAGACCGGAGAGATGGACGATCTTCACGCCCTCCTGGCCGAAGATCCGTTCCAGGTCGAAGTACTTCGTATCCAGGATGCGTCCCACCTCGCCGGCCCGGTCGTTCTGGACCCGGGGACCCCGGCTGCCGTAGCCGCTGTCCGCCAGATTGAACTGGTGACGATACCCCCAGGGACCGCCCTGCTCCACTTCGGGCCCCTCGTAATCCATGTGGCGGCCGGCCAGATTGTCCTTGATCATCCGGGCCACGGGGCTATCCTTCACGAAGGCGGTGAGGACCTTCACCGGCATCCCCAGGAAGGCGGGGACGCTGGCCACGTTGGTTTCTGCGGAAGTCACCTGGACCTTGAAGGTATCGGAGCAGTGGAAGGGCTGCCCGTCAGCGGGGGTGAGGCGGAGGCCCATGCTGGAGGGGACAAGCATGGCGTATTTGGCGTCTTCACGGAAAGAGATGGACATAGGAGGAAAGTGGTTTGGGGGAGTGGGGGAAAAAGAAAAAGGGGCCTGGGAGGCGTCGGATCAGGTGAAATTGCGTTTCAGGGCCCAGAGGCCCAGGGCGGGATTGCTGATGTAGAAGATCTCCTCTCCGTTCACCGTCTGGAGGCCGTCCTTCAGGGATTCGGGGTGATACTTCTCCATCATTTCCTGGAGATTGCCATAGGCGAAGCCAACTTGGCGGATCTCCTCGGGGGAGACCTGGGGACCGGGACAGTACGTGATGCGGAAGCGGCCTTCCGAAGAGCCGTGGATCAGGTGGGCGGCGCCCCCCAGATTCTCCCGCATGTCCTGATTCTCCCGGACTGCCTGGAGGGTGGCCGGGGTCCCCTTGTAGCCGTATTTCCGGATGAGGGCATCCATCTGGGGATCCTCGCCGAATTCCCGGAGGCCGGGGGCCAGGATGATGAGATCCCCGTCGTCGGCGATGGCCATCCTGGTGCGGTAGATGGCCTTGTTGCCCAGCCACGTGCTCTTGAACTCCTGGGGATCCAGATAGACCAGGACCTTTTTCAGAGGCTGGTCCAGGAGCACCAGGTTGGTCTCCACCGACAGCTTGCAGGCCGCCAGATAGGCGTCGGGTCCGGTGCCGGAGAAGAATCCCCGGAGGGCCATGGCCCCGGAGGCCTCGTCCCGGGAGAGGACTGTGTGGAGGTAGACCAGGGGCAGATCCGCCAGGAAGGTATCCACGCCGTAGTTGAAGAGGCGGCGCACCGGGGAATCCGCCCGGCCCATGAGCTGCTCCATGCCGCTGACGGCCCCCAGGAAGTGGGACTTGTTGATCATGTCGGAACCGCCCACCCCCACCATGATGTTCTTGGTGTAGTTGGCCATGCCCACCACCTCGTGGGGGACAATCTGGCCGATGGAGAGAATCAGGTCGTAGTCCTGGAAGAGGAGTTCGTTGGCCTGGACCTGGACCTCGTAGTCCAGCCGTCCGCCGGAGAGTTCCTGGATCATGGTTCCGGGCACGGTTCCCAGGGTGCGGACCCCGTTTCGCCAGTCGTGAACCCGGAAGGCCTCCTTGGGGATCTGGGTGCCGAACATCATCTCCAGCTGTTCATCGGTCATGGGCTTGTGGGTGCCCAGGGCCGGCATGATGTCGATGTGGCAGCGGTCGGACCATTCCTCCCAGAGCATCCGGGTGATGGGGCCGGCATAGGAGTTGAGGCGGGTATGGTCCGGCGGCAGCAGCAGCATCTTCCGGGGCGTCTTGCCGGTGGCCCGGATGGTTTCCTGCAGGAGTTCCCGGAGTTGGGAATCGTCAATGGCGAGGTTCTTTCCGCCAAGGCTGGTGAACAGTGCCATGGATATGCGTCTGGAGGGGGAGGGGGAGGGAAAAGGGGAGAGAGAAGAAAGCCCCCATGACGTTCCCGCAGGCAGGGGAGACGTCCGGGGGCCGCCGCTGGGAGGCTAGGCGTTGTAGGTGCCGGAGACGGTCTTGCCGCAGTCCTCCGTCCACTCCGTGTGGAAGAACTGGCCTCTGGGGCGATCGGTGCGCTCGTAGGTATGGGCGCCGAAGTAGTCCCTCTGGGCCTGGAGGAGATTGGCGGGGAGATTGGCGGAGCGGTAGCCGTCGTAGTAGGCCAGGGCGCTGGAGAAGGCGGGGACGGGGACGCCGGAGAGGACGGCCTGGGAGACCACCTGGCGCCAGGCTTTGGTGCAGGAGGCCACGGCCTTTCCGAAGAAGTCGTCCACCAGGAGATTGGCCAGGGCGGGATTCTTCTGGAAGGCGGCGTGGATCTTCTCCAGGAAGGTGGCGCGGATGATGCATCCGCCCCGCCAGAGGAGGGCGATTTCCCCGTAGTGGAGATCCCAGTTGTATTCCTTGGCGGCCAGCTGGAGCAGCTGGAAACCCTGGGCGTAGGAGCAGATCTTGGAGGCGTAGAGGGCCTGGCGGACGGCGTCAATGAAGGCCTGGCGGTCTCCCTGGTAGGCGATGGTGGAATCATCCCGGATGACCTGGGAGGCGGCCACACGCTCCTCCTTGATGGCGGAGAGGCAGCGGGCGAAAACCGCTTCCGCCACGGTGGGGGCGGGGGCGCCCAGATCCAGGGCTCCCTGGCTGGTCCACTTGCCGGTGCCCTTCTGGCCCGCCACATCCAGGATGATGTCGGTGACCGGCTTACCGGTCTCGGGATCGGTCTTGGCGAAGATTTCGCTGGTGATTTCCACCAGATAGCTGTTGAGTTCTCCCTGGTTCCACTGCGTGAAGACCTGGTGGAGTTCCGCCGCCGTGAGGCCCAGGATGTTCTTCAGGAGCCAGTAGGCCTCGCAGATCATCTGCATGTCGCCGTATTCGATGCCGTTGTGGACCATCTTCACATAGTGTCCGGCGCCGTTGTCCCCCACCCACTGGCAGCAGGGGAAGTCCCCCACCACCTTGGCGGCGATGGCCTGGAAGATGGGCTTCACATAGGGCCAGGCCTCGGGATTTCCGCCAGGCATGATGGAGGGTCCCTTCAGGGCGCCCTCCTCCCCGCCGGAGACGCCGGTGCCGATGTAGCGGATGCCCTTGGCAGCCAGATCGCGGGTGCGGCGGATGGTATCCTGGAAGAAGCTGTTGCCGCCATCGATGATGATGTCTCCCTCCTCCAGCACCGTCAGAAGCTTTTCGATCATCTGGTCCACGGCGGCGCCGGCCTTGATCATCAGCATGATCCGGCGGGGGCGTTCCAGATTGTCCGCCAGCTCCTGGAGGCTATGGCACCCGATGAACTTCTTGTCGGCGCCACGCCCGGTCACGAAGGCATCCACCTTCTCCACACTGCGGTTGAAGACCGCTACAGTGTAGCCGTTGCGCTCCATGTTCAGGGCCAGATTCTCGCCCATGACCGCCAATCCAATCAGACCAATTTCCGCTTTCTTCGACATGGATCTTACTCCTAGAAAAGAGATGATTTGTAGATGAGGGTTTCAGGAAAAAGACGGTGGATAATGTAATGCAACCCCGAGGAGGTTGCCACCCTGAAAATGACCGCCATACGCCCCCGGGGGGGGAGGGACACAGGACGTTGCCCGGGAAACCCGGGGCGCTGCACATTCCCCCGCCTGCGGGGGACACAGGGGGCATCCTCTTGAACCCCGCTTGCCGGGGTTCAGGATCGCTAGACGGGGGTGCGGGAGCAGTAGCGGGAACCCCCGGGGGACACAGGACGCAGCCCGGGAAACCCGGGGCGCTGCACATTCCCCCGCTGGCGGGGGACACAGGGGGCATCCTCATGAACCCCGCTTGCCGGGGTGGGAGGATCGCTAGACGGGGGTGCGGGAGCCACATTTTTGTGGCGACCAAACCCCCGGTAAGGCCAAATTATGAGTCCGAACCCCGTGGGCGGGGTGGGAAGCCCGTCTACCCCGTGGGTGGAGGCCGGGTGGAACATCCCGGCCGGGAACCCCCGGGGGACACAGGATGCAGCCCGGGAAACCCGGGGCGCTACACATTCCCCCGCTGGCGGGGGACACAGGGGGCATCCTCTTGAACCCCGCTTGCCGGGGTTTAGGGTGGAAGGTGTAGCGCCAAAGGTTTTTCCGTGTTTCCCTGTCTCAATCCGTTTCCGTGGAATGGGGGGGGATGGGACGTATGCGCGTACGCGCGAGAGGTAAGCTCACCTTTTCCAGCACTGTCGGAGCCTTTTCCAGTGGGACGTATGCGCGTACGCGCGAGAGGTAAGAGGTTCCCCTCGCCCCCATCCCGCCATCCCGGGGGTTTGGTCGCCACGTTGTGGCTCCTGCACCCCCGTCTATCGATCCTGTCACCCCTGCCGGGGTTCTGGGTGGATGGTGGTAGCGCCAAAGGTTTTCCGTGTTTCCCCGTCTCAATCCGTTTTCGTGGAATGGGGGGGGCGGGACGTATGCGCGTGCGCGCGCGGGGTAAATGGGTTCCCCGCTCCCCATCCCGCCATCCCCTGTAGGATACCCTTTCTAGAAAGTACCGTCGCCAAATGGGTCAGGGACGCTCGAAAGTCTCACGGACGCTTAGCCATACTGGACCATTTTGGGGGAAATCCTATCCCCCGGTGACGCTTGCCCATACTGGACCATTTTGGGGGAAATCCTATCCCCCGGTAAGGCCAAATTATGAGTCCGAACCCCGTGGGCGGGGTGGGAAGCCCGTCTACCCCGTGGGTGGAGGCCGGGTGGAACATCCCGGCCGGGAACCCCCGGGGGGCACAGGACGCAGCCCGGGGAGCCCGTGGCGCTGCACATTTCCCCGCTATCTTGTGGCCACGGGCGGCAATAGCCTGACCCGGCTGGAGGCATGGCAGATCATGCACGAGATGCCGTATGCGGAAGGCATCAGCGAGGATGTGTACGGCGAGCTGTTCAGCCGTGTCGGACGTGACGAGAGCGGGATCCAGGGATACTTTGCCAGCCGTGCGCCGAGGCTTTCCCCCTCACCGGTCCTGGCCTTCGATTCCATCACGATATCCACCGATTCGGAGAACCAGCCCGAGGCGAGGCAGGGCTTCAGCAAGGACAGGGACGGGCTGGACACCATCAAGCTTCTCACCCTGTATTCCGTGAAGGACCGCCTGCTCCTGCAACGGCTTGGCGTGAGTATAGAATCGTGAACGCGTTAGACGACTTTTAGGTTACTGTAAGAAAATCCGGCCCGCCGCCGAATTTCCTTACCCATTTCTGACATTTCCCCCGGCCCTCCCCACCCCTCAGCCCGGCAACCTTCCCCAGACAAAGCGTTTTGAAAATCCTGCCGGGGGGCTATAGTATCGGCCGTTCCTTGCGAACGGGATCCCCATGGTGTAATGGTAGCACAAGTGTTTTTGGTACATTTAGACTAGGTCCGAATCCTGGTGGGGATGCCAATTTATGATAAGATATTCTCTATCAACGACTTATAGCATAAAGGCACTTTGAAGCCATTCCGGTGCCACCTCCTGTAGCGGCACCAGGACGAAATCCCGTTCCCGCCATCGGGGATGGGGCAGGGTCAAGGTCGGCGTGTCTCTGCGTTCCCCGTTGCAGGCCAGGATATCGATGTCCAGGGTGCGGCTGTGCCAGTGGGGATGATCCTTGGGGCGGCCCAAGGCCACCTCGATGCCCTGGGTAACCGTCAGCAGTTCCTCCGGAGAACGGCTCCACTCCCCCGTCACCGCCCAGTTCCAGAACTCCGGCGCCCCAGGCTCGCAGCCCACCGCCGGATTCCGGAAGGGACGGGAACACTTTCCCAGGACAAACCCCGCCTCCTGCAGCAGGAGCAGCGCCCGGCGGAAGCTCTCCGCCACATCCCCCAGATTTCCGCCAATGCTTAGAATGACCATCTTCTTCTCTCTTGCGTCCGGCACTCTAGGCCAGGAGCGCCCTCAGTAATGCCATCAGCTCCTTCCCCAGAGCCCAGGGCACTTCCCAAAGCTGGCTGGGACGGGGGGAGCACAAGGCCACGGTGACAAACAGGGCGGTCAGATTCCCCGCCAGGATGAAGGGATAGGAGAGGAATCTCCCCCAGACCTCCAGGTCCCTCTGTCCTCTCCGCAAGGCCAGCAGAGTCAGCACCCCATGGTAGGCCAGGCAGAGCCCCAGCCAGACTGCGGTGGCCAGGGGGACCCAGGGGGGCAGGGAGAGGGGGAGCAGGGAGACAAAGGCCGCCATGCCCCCGGAGAGCAGCAGGAAGACGGGGCAGACATAGGGAGCCAGGGCCACCAGGCCGCTGCTTCCCTTGATTTCCACGGCGCCCCGGGTGAATCCCAGGCGAAAGGCTCCTGTGCGGTGGAAGGTGGCCTTGGCCGCCAGCCAGTGGGTCAGTTCGTGGCCGAAGACATACAGGGGCGTGAGGGCCCAGAGGGGGAAGAGGAGGATTCCCGCCGCCAGCCCTCCCAGCAGGCACCATCCCCAGGGGGTGGCCAGGAGATATTCCTTGGGGATTCGCCACAGGGAAGCCCCCATCCAGCAGGCCACCAGGAACAAGAGCAGGGCCCCGAAGACGGCCCCGTACCAGGGTGCGCCCCGCCGGGGAAGACGGCGCCGGAGTTCCCGGCGGGCCAGCTTGTCGGCGGAAGCGGTGATCATGGCGTCCGGGCAGGCCTTTCCCCCTGCAGGGTCAGCGATAATTGAAGAGCTGGGCCATGGCGAAGGTCTCCCCGGTGACCCGGTTCAGAGCCCGGAGAATCTTCTGGCGCACCTTGGGGGAGAGATAGCGTCCCCGGCAGGCCTTGGCCATCATCTTGTGGGTCAGCTGTTCCGTGGAGGCGGCCACCACCTGGTGGTTGGTGATGCCCCGTTCCGCCAGGATGTCCGCCAGGGGCTGGGGCCCGTAGTCCCGGGAATTTTCCTCGGGGAAGAAAGGATTATCGGAGTCTATTCCAGTCATCTGTGCCATACTTTGTGGTCACCAAGTCTTGGATGTGCTGCAGAAGGGGTTCTTCGGGGGAATAGGGGAGGGTTTCCACCTCCATGACCTCCCGCAGCCCCTGGCGCAGGGCCTCCGTCAGGGCGGGGCGTTCCACCGGGAGAGGCCTGCCCCAGTGGAGGCTTGCCTGATGGAGGAGGCCATCCGCCGTGCGGCGCTGGGCGCTCCCCGCAATCTTCCGCCCCTCCAGTAGCAGGTCGTACCGGGTGGGGTTGGTGAAGCAGACCATCCGGGCCCGGTCCACCTGGTGGGGAATCTCCTGGGCGGACAGCTGGGCGGGAAAGCCCAGGCTCTCCAGGGCACGCTGCAGGGAACGGTTCAGCCAGTTGTAGCTCGCCATCCGGTCCAGCCCCGTCAGCCAATGCCCCATGGGAAAGGTGACGGAGAAGGTGAAGTCGTAGTCGTGATAGACCACGCCGCCCCCGGTGGGCCGGCGCACCGCCGCATATCCCGCCGGGGCCGCCTCCAGGGTCTGGACATAGCCAATGGAGACGGCAGGGCGGCTCCAGGCATAGCAGCGCAGCAGCGGGGTTTTCCGGGCCGGGGCCTCCTGGAGCAGGGCCTCGTCGGCGGCCATGTTCCAGGGCGGTTCGTGGGGACCGTCGTTCCAGAAGAGCCAGGTTTCCGCCATGGGATCCGTCCCTCTAGAAGAGGAAGCGGGAGGTGGAGAGGCGGCGCTTCACCTCCTCCAGCACCTGGGCCTCCTGGGCCTGGTCCGCCGCCTCGAAGGTGGCGGAGAAGCGGACGAAGGGGCCGCAGTCATCCCAGGGGACCGTGGAGATGAGCTTCGTGGAGATCATCCACTGGCTGAATTCCTCGGCATTGGCGAAGGTATCGCCGGCGGCGGTGGCCTTGGGGATTCCCACGTAGAGGTAGAAGGAGCCTCCGGGCACCTGGGCCTGGAATCCCAGCTCCCGGAGGGTCTGGGTCAGGGAGGTCAGGCGGCGGAGATACTTCTCGTTGATTTTCGGGGTGATCTGGGCCTGATCCCGGAGGGCTTCGGCGGCGGCCTTCTGGATGGCCAGGAACTGTCCGGAGTCCGCATTATCCTTCACGGTGGCGAAGGCCTTCACGGCGGAGGCGTTGCCGCAGACCCAGCCCAGACGCCAGCCGGTCATGTTGAAGCCCTTGGACATAGAGTGGAGCTCCACGGCCATTTCCTTGCCGCCGGGACGGGAGAAGATGCTCAGGGGCTTGCCCTGGAAGTTCAGGGGGGCGTAGGCGGCGTCGATCACCAGGAGGGCGTGGACTTCCTTGGCGAAGGCGATGGCCTCGTCGTAGAATTCCGGGGTGGCCACGGCACCGGTGGGGTTGTTGGGGTAGTTCAGGTAGATCAGCTTGGTGGCCTTCCGGTCCTCCGGGGAGATCTGGCGGAAATCCGGCAGGAAATTCCGTTCCCGGGTAAGGGGCATCTTCACCACCCGGCCGCCCAGATAGGTGGTCCAGGTGCCCATGACCCCGTATCCCGGGGTAGTCATCAGGGAGACGTCGCCGGGATTGATGAAGCAGGTGGGCAGCAGGCTGAGGGCCGCCTTGCTCCCCATGGAGTGATTGATCTCCGTTTCGGGATCCAGCTCCACGCCGTAGAGCTCCTTCATGTAGGTGGCCACCGCCTCCTTGAACTGGGCGCACCCGTTGTCCGCATAGAAGCGGTTTTCCCGCTTGGCGGCCTCCCGCCCCAGGGCCTCCACCACCATGGGGAACGCCATGTCGTCGGGTTCGCCCACCCCCATGTCAATGAGGGGGATTTCCGGATGGGCAGCCATGGCGGCGCGCTTGGCCCGCTTGATTTTCTCGAACTTGTAGATCGCGGTGTCCTTTCCGAACATGGGGCCGCCGATGCGGTCGGCGAAGAGGGCAGAGAAAAAGGGATCCATGGCAGGCGGGGGAGGGGGAAGAGGCGAGAGAGGGGGGAGAGAGGGAATCAGCGTCCGCAGCAGTGCTTGTATTTCTTGCCGGAGCCGCAGGGGCAGGGTTCGTTGCGCCCCACCTTGGGGCGGTCCCGGGTGATGGGGGGCAGAGCCTTGAGGGTAGTGGGTTCCTCCTCCTTCTGGGCGATGTCGGCGTAGTTCAGCAGGCGGTCCAGCTCCGCCGGCAGGGGGCCGTATCCCCCCATGTAATTGCCGGTGAGCATGGTCTTGATGCGCTGCTTGCCCAGGTCGAAGAAGTTCTGGAGATTCTTTTCGGCCAGGCGGTCGGAGAGCCGGGCGGCATGGGCCTTGTAGAAGGCGAAGACCTGGGGCTTCAACTGGTCTCCCCCCACGGCCACCGCATTGATCACCAGCCCCATGGCCACCTCAAAGTCCACCTTCTTCTCCGGCAGCTCCGTCAGCAGACGACGCAGCGTCTCCAGGAAGGCGGCATCCCCGTCCCTCCGGGAAATCCACCGGCAGGACAAGGTGAGCAGGAGCTGTTCGGAGACCACCTGTCCCACCTCCGGATTCAGCAGGGCGGCCATCAGTTCGGGCACGGCGTCCTCCGGCGAGAGGATTCCCAGCAGGCGGGAGATTTCGCTGGAGAGCCAGTCCTCCCGCACCACATTCTCCCCGAATTCCCGGGAGAGGAAGATCCGCATCAGCTGGGGATAGGCCTGGGGGCAGGGAGCCATGCCCGCCAGCAGGATACCGCAGGAGAGAAGACGGCGCTCCTCCGGATCGGCCAGGCGCTGGGGTTCCGCCGCAAATCCCTCCAGGAGAGTCTGGAGAAAGGCGGGAAGATCTTCCCGGCGCTCGGTCAGCAGTTCCTGGAAGGCGGGCTGCAGGGCTTCGATGGTCTTTCCCGTGCGAAAGAGGGAGAGGCGTTCGTTCAGTTCCATGGAGTCACAAGCAAAAACAGAGAGAAGGGGAGACAGAGGCCTTCCGGGCCGGGGAGACCGTGGGATGGTGCTCCGGCGGCGGGGAAGGCGCAGGTCAGGGACGAGGGAAGCAGACTACTCGGCGTATTCGGGATAGAGGGAGCGCATGATGCCCCGCTCCAGGCCGCGGATGGTGGCCAGACCCCGCATCCGCCCCAGCCCGCCGTAGCCGGGATTGGGGTTGGGCTGCTTCATCAGGTCGTCCATGATGTCCGCTCCGTGGTCCGGCCGGATGGGCAGACGCCAATCCTCCCGCCCTTCCTTCCGGCGGCGGATCTGCTCCTCGCAAATGGCCTTCACCAGCTCATACATGTCCACCCGGCCGCCCAGATGGTCGGCCTCGTAGAAGTCCCCGTTGGCCTCCACCTGGGTGCTGCGGAGATGGACGAAGCCCACCCGGGAAGCGCAGGACTTGAACATCTTCACCACGTCGTTGTCGGCCCGGGCGCTGAAGCTTCCGGCGCAGAAGCAGACCCCGTTGGCGGGGCTGTCCACCATCTTCAGGAGGGCGGCGATGTCGTCGATGGTGCTGAAGATCCGGGGGAGTCCCAGGATGGAGCGGGGCGGATCGTCCGGATGGATCACCAGACGGCATCCCCATTCCTCCGCCACAGGAACCACCTGGCTAAGGAAGTTGTAGAGGTTTTCCGCCAGGCGTTCCCGGGTGAAGCCCTCGTATTTCGCCAGCATGGCCTGGATATCCTCCAGGGTGACGCCCTTGAAGCCGGGGAAGTTGTCGATGATGGAACGGCGGAGGATGAAGCGCTCGTGGTCCGTCATGGCGCGGTATTTTTCCTCGGCCAGCTTCACCTCCTCCGGGGTATAGTCCGCCTCGGCGCCCACGCGGCGGAGGATGAAGAGCTCGAAGACGGCGAATTCCAGCTTGTTGAAGTAGAGGACGGTGGAGCCGTCCGCCAGGCGGTGGTGCAGATCGGTGCGCACCCAGTCCAGCACGGGCATGAAGTTGTAGGTGATGACCTTGGGGCCCACCTTGCCCAGATTGCGGATGGACTGCTTGTAGAGTTCGATGTAGCGCTTGCAGGAGCGGCCGCCGGTCTTGATGTCCTCGTGGACAGGCAGGCTCTCCACTACGCTCCAGGTCATGCCGGCGTCCTCGATCATCTTCTTGCGCTCCAGGATGGCATCCTGGGTCCAGAGCACGCCGTAGGGGATGTAGTGGAGGGAGGTGACAATGCCAGTGGCGCCGGTCTGGGGGATGTGTTGGAGGGGCACCGGATCCTCCGGCCCGTACCAGCGGAAGGTGGGTTCCATGAACATGGTTCTGCGTTCTCCTATAGGGAAGGGAAGGGAAAGTTTTTCGGAGGGGGGAATCGTCTAGCGGTCCACCCGGACGCTGCCGCCCTGCATCAGTTTCTCCACTTCGGGGAGGGTGGCCATGGAGGTGTCCCCGGGGGTGGTCATGGCCAGGGCGCCATGGGCGGCGCCGCAGTTCACGGCCTTGGCCAGGTCGCCGTAGGTCATCAAGCCGTAGATGAGGCCGGAGGCAAAGCTGTCGCCTCCTCCCACCCGGTCCAGGATTTCCAGGCCGTCCCGCTGGGTGGCCTGGGCGAAGACGCCGTCACTCCAGGCGATGGCACCCCAGTCGTTCACCGTGGCGGTGCGCACCTGGCGCAGGGTGGTGGCGGCCACCTTGAAGTTGGGATACTGCTTCACCACCTGCTGGATCATCTTCTTGAAGGAGTCCACAGGCAGGGTCTTGAGGCCGGGATCGGTGCCCTCCACCTGGAAGCCCAGGGCGGCGGTGAAGTCCTCCTCGTTGCCGATCATCACATCCACATAGGGAGCGATCTCCCGGTTCACCTGGCAGGCCCGCTCCTGGCCCCCGATGCTCTTCCACAGGGAGGGACGGTAATTCAGGTCGTAGCTGGTGATGGTGCTGTGCTTCTTGGCGGCCTTCAGGGCCTCGATGACCACCTCCGGGGTGGTGTCGGACAGGGCGGCGAAGATACCGCCGGTGTGGAAATGGCGCACCCCCAGGGTGCCGAAGATGTATTCCCAGTCAATGTCGCCGGCCTTCAGCTGGGAGACCGCCGTGTTGCCCCGGTCGGAGCATCCCTTGGCGCCCCGGATGCCAAAGCCCCGCTCGGTGAAGTTCAGGCCATTGCGCACCGTCCGTCCGATGCCGTCGTAGGGCATCCAGCGGATCAGGGAAGTGTCCACCCCGCCCTGGAGAATGAAATCCTCCACCAGGCGTCCCACCGGGTTGTCCGCAAAGGCCGTCACCACGCCGGCCCGCAGGCCAAAGCAGCGGCGCAGCCCCCGGGCCACGTTGTATTCCCCGCCGCCTTCCCAGGCCCGGAAACTCCGGGTGGTGTGGATGCGGCCTTCCCCGGGATCCAGACGAAGCATCACTTCCCCCAGGCTCAAAATGTCGTAACGGCACTGGTCGGCAGGCTTGTAAAGGGGCAAGGACATGAGATGGAGTCTCCTACGGTGAAGAAATCGAGGGATGGAGGGAGGGGAACAAGAAAGGAAAGAGGAGGCCTGCGGAGCCTACTTCTCCAGGGACTGGATCAGGGCGGCGGCATCCACCACCTTCTGGCGGATGACATCCCACTTTCCGGCGGCCATATCCTCGGCCTTGGCCAGCCAGGTGCCGCCCACAGCCACCACTTCCTTCACCCCAAGGTAGTCGGCGGCATTGGCCGTGGTGACCCCGCCCGTGGGCATGAATCGGATGCCCAGATGCTTGTAGGGGGCGGACATGGCCTTCAGCAGGGTGATGCCCCCCGCCGCCTCCGCCGGGAAAAACTTCATGGTCACGCAGCCCAGGGAGTAGGCCAGCTCAATCTCCGAGGGAGTGCACACCCCGGGGGCAAAGGCAAAGTCCCGCTCCACCGCACCACGGACAATCTCCGGATTCAGGCCGGGAGCCACCGCAAATTCCGCCCCGGCATCCATGGCACGGGACAGCTGCTCCAGGCTCAGCACCGTCCCCGCCCCCAGGCAAAGCTGGGGATAGGCCTTCCGCATGGCCCGGATCGCCCCCTCCGCCGCCTCCGTCCGGAAGGTGACCTCCGCCGCACAAAGCCCGCTCTCCACCAAAATCTCTCCCAGACGCAACGCCTCCTCGGAATTGTGGAAGGACAGCACCGGAATGATGCGGACACCAGACAACTTCTCTGCCAACGCTTGGCTCAGGGCACGGAATGACATCGCTTGCAACTCCTAAATACGAGGAAAAACGGAAAAGGGAGGACGATTGACGAATCCTACAGACAAACGAACCGTGGCTAAATGTAATCCACCGCCCACACCCTGCGTTCCCCCTGCCACAGAGTTTCCACCGATTCTTCCCCAGGAGGCCCAGGCAGGATCACCCCCCCCATAACGGGCCCTGGAGAACGATCCTGTGCCCCCAGGAAAAATCCTGGCGCCACCCTCCCCCCCCTGCGGTAAACACAGGGGTATCCGCATGCCCCCCCGCCTTTGGCGCTGCACCTTCCACCCTGAACCCCGGCAGGGGTGGCTGGATGGAATACCCCCCAAAATGGCCCGATATGGGCAAGCGCCCGTGAGACTTTCGAGCGTCCCTGGCCCATTTGGCGACGGTACTTTCTAGAAAGGGTA
>JAEDNW010000053.1:0-14440 GCA_016302315.1 Lentisphaeria bacterium | reverse complement strand
GACAGGCCGCAAAGAGCCCGGCCGCCCCGGCCCCCAGGATAAGGAGATTGGTGGAAAAGCCCATGAAAACGCCTCAGATTCCGCAAAACCGCTTGGGAGGAAAAACAAGGAGGGCCGACGCCGGATTCACGGCAGTCGGCCCAGGGATCCCGTCATGGGAAGAGGACGGGAACTCCTCCCCTTTCCGGAAGCCGCCGGAGCGTTCCCGAAAAGGAGGGACGTGGGATTTAGTCCACAGTGATGGCCTCGGCAGGGCAGGCACCGGTGCAGGCGCCGCAGGAGACGCAGGCATCCGCGTCCACGGTGGCCTTGTCACCATCCAGTTTGATCGCGCCGACGGGGCAGGTACCCTCGCAGGCACCGCAACCGAGGCACTTATCGGCATCAACTTTAGCAGCCATTGTAGATTTCTCCAAAGATGGGTTCGTGTTGGCGTTTTTTTTTCGTGAGGCAGCAGTCCGGGAAGAGGGAGGCGCCTCCCGCCGGCCTTGGGAGCCAACGAGGGGGATTTCCCTCTTCCGGTTCCCTGAAGCTCACGAACTGGTATTCAGGGAAGTTCCTGCCCTGGGAAGCAGGACGGAAAGGGAATAAGATAAGTCAGGAACGGGATTTTTCCAGATCCTGGCAAGCCTGGTAGATGGTCTGGAAGAGAGGGGCGATCTGCTCCTGATTCAGACTGGAGAAGGCCACCCGGAGATTCTTTTCGCCGATGGCGATGGTTCCCGCCCCGTAGTGGTCCAGCAGATGCCGCCGGACCTTTTCCGCCGAGAGGCTCTGGAAGCAGAGGCACATGAAATATCCGCTGTTGAAGGGATAGGGGCGGAAGTAGGCGGCGTATTCGGGATGTTCCTCCAGGGTCTTCCGGGTTTCCAGATAGCGTTCCCGCATCACCTGGGCGCAATGTTCCCGCTGGAGATAGAAGGATTCGTTGCGGAGCGCCTTGTCCACCACCCGCTGGGAGAGGGCGGAGCAGTTGCTCACCAGAGCCCTGACCTCGCCGGCGGTCTTGGCCTCCAGGGCGGCGAAGAGGGGGCTGTCCTCGCTGTCTGCCCCGCCGATGGCGAAGGAGAGGAAGCCCACCCGGAGTCCCCAGACATAGCACTCCTTGGTGGCGGCATCCGCCTTGATGGCCAGGAGATTGGGGGAGCGGTGCGCCAGTTTGCCAAAGAGGGATTCCCGCATGGCGTCGGGGGCATAGAAGAGCCCGAAGTACGCGTCGTCCACCAGAGCCACAATGCGGACGCCCCGCTGGGCGGCCTCCAGGAGCACCTGGGCAATGGCCTCGCCCTCCGCCTCGCTGGGGGTATACCCCGTGGGATTGTTGGGGAAGTTGAGGATCACCACCCGCTTCTCCCCGGGCTTGGCCTCCTCCAGCAGCGCAGCCAGGCCCCGGACGCCCATGGCCTCTCCCTCAAAGAGGGGGAAGAAGCAGAGGTCCGCCTGGAGGCGGTCCTGGAAGTTCAGGAGATAGTTGTCCCAGTTCAGGTCAGGGAGCAGCACCTTGTCCCCGGGATCCACGAAGAGATCCCCCACCAGGGAGAGGGCGTGGGTGAGGCCGTTGGTGACCACCGGCAGGGAGAAGGGGACGCCCTCCAGGGAGGGATTGTCATGGAGAATCTTCTGCTTCCAGGCCTCCCGCAGGCTCTTCACGCCGTAGGAGGGCGCATACAGGAGGGCGTCGTTGGGGGAGAAGGCGGTGATGTTCTCCATGACGCAGGGGAGATTCATGGCCGTCTTCCCCTCCAGAGCGGTGCCGATGGTGGCGTTGAAACGCCCCGCCAGGGTCTTGGCCTCCGCCGACTGGCTCAAAATCCCCTTGCTGGGGAAGTAGATCCGCTTGCCCAGGGCAGACAACATCTCGTAGGCCACCGGATTCACAGAACAGATCTTCTCTTGCAGTTGGACGGCAAGCTCATTCATGGCACTTCACACTCCCTGGCACAAAACGAGACTTTCCCGGACACCCGAAAAAGCCAAAGGCGAATCACTCTCTTCTCTCGCGGCCTCGCCCCCTCATGGCCAATGCCCGGAGGACGGGAAAAACCGAGGAAAAACGGAATAATCTAACCACGGAATCCGGATTTTTTCGGATTCGTCACAACTTTTCCAATCCTGTCCTGTTTCGCCCGCCCTTCCCTCCCCCGGAAAACAGAACCCCCTCCCGGAGGAAAGGATTCTTCCTCGGGGAGGGGAGAGGATTTTCCCCCTGGGGACAGGCGGCGCCTGCCCGTCAGGGGTGGAGCGGCGGCGGGGACGGGCTATTTCTTGGCGGCCTCGTCCTGAGCCACCTCGGCCTTGTCCGCCAGAGAGACATTGCCCTCCACGCGGCCATCGTCCAGGGTGTTCACATGCTTCCGGTTTTCCAGGTCTCGGAAGAGCCGGAAGAGGTCCCGGACACCGCCGATGCTGAACCAGACTGTGGTGACGGCGGCGATGGCGAGAGGCACGGCGAAGTTCACCACCATGAAGTAGCGGCTCCACCACTGGATCGGCCAGGAAGAGAAGTGGTTCCAGATGGCGACGCCCAGGAAGCACACCAGGAAGCTGAAGACGAAGCTATGGAAGAAGAGGGCACAGGCGATGATCTTGTCTCCCTTGGTGTACTCGGGGGTGATGCCCACCACCTTCTTCAGAACGTTGCCCACAGACCACTTGAAGGGCACGGGGGCGGGCTCGCCCTCGGGGGCGTACTTGCCCCGGTGGAGCATCCGATCCATATTGAAGTCTTCCCGGCAGGTGATCAGGGAAACCACGATATAGAGGAGGATGGTGAAGACGTTGGCGAAGAAGAGGTATTCGATGGAGTTCACGGGGAAGCGGAGCTCGTTGATCTCCCAGTGGATCCAGTCGCCGAAGGGGGAGGAGAGTCCGCGGAGCAGGCTGTCCACGGAGGCCACCATGTCATGGTTCACCAGGAAGGGGTAGACCACATCCGCCCAGTAGCGACTGAGGAGGATGTAGCAGACGCTGCCCACGATGCCGGTGATCAGGGAGGTCCAGGCGGCGGTGGTGGTACCCTTCTTCCAGTAGAGTCCCAGGATCATGACGGCAGGGCAGCCGGCATTCCAGATGGCCACCGCCATCTGATTGAAGAGCTGGATGTAGTCCAGCTGGGACATATACTTGGAGCCGAAGAAGAAGAAGACGCCGATGCCGATGGCCACCAGGCGGATCATGCGGACGTGCTGCCTAGGGGAGAGTCCCTTGGGGAAGAAGGGGAGGATGCAGTCCTGGGCGATGGTGAGGGTGGCGGAGAAGATTCGGCTGTCATCCGTGGAGAGCATGGCCAGGAAGAGGAGGAGGCAGAATGCTCCGAAGAGTCCCTTGGGGAGCATGTTGCGCATGGTCACGGAGAGATTCAGCTGCTGGAAGAGAGTCCGGAACTGCTGGAAGGTGTCGTTGGCCTTTCCCTTGGCCTCCTCCACCTGGACTTTGGTCGCCTTCTCGGCGACTTCCCGCTGTTCCTGGGTCAAGGTTCCCTGGGCCTGTCTCTTCTCCAGATCCGCCTGGGCCTGGGCCTCGGTCTTGGTCACGGCATCCTCCACCAGGAACTGATGGATGTTCTCCAGGAAGCGGGTGTCCAGGTTGTCCTTCTGGGAGAGGGGGGTGTCCTGGCCGATTTCGTGGACCTGGGGCGGAATGGCGTCGATGGTCTTCTGGAGGCGCTCCCGGGTCTCCTGGTTCTCCTCTCCCTTCATCACATCCTCCGCCACCCGGGTGGCCAGCTGATGGCGCACGTCACTGGCGTTCTTGGCGAAGTCCTTGTGGTTCAGGAAGACGATGAGGCAGACGGCCACCAGCATGTAGAAGGTGTTGATGAGTCCCATGCGCCAGTTGGCAAGAATGGAGGCCATCTTCTGCTCGTGGGCGGATTTGGCGGCGGTGGAGGTGCCGGCCCCGATCCAGGTGCCCAGATGGACCACGCAGTTGAAGCCGGCCACGATGACCATGGTGAAGACATTGAAGTCCCGCAGCTTACTGATGTCCATGGGGTTGATGAAGCTCTCCCCGGGCACGCGGTCGCAGACGGTGGGAATGATTTCCTTGCTCCAGGAGAATTTCAGGAGGATGAAGACGATGAAGCTGATGAGGAGGGGATAGAGGATCATGCCCTGGAGGGTGTCGGTGATCACCAGAGCCAGAGTTCCTCCCAGGCAGATCAGGGTAATGGCCAGGGTGAGGAAGAAGATCATCAGCAGATCGAAGGTGGGGATGGACAGTCCCAGGACATGGATGTACTGGGGCAGATTCAGCATCTGGATGAAGAAGCGGGCCGCGATGGAGGGCATGATCATGTTGGCCAGCATCTCCGCCAGGGAGCGCAGGGCGGCGGCGAAGATGCGGATCTTCCGGCTGTAGCGGATCTCCAGGAACTGCCCCACGCTCATGGCCCGGGTCTGGCGGAAGCGGTAGGTCACATACCCCGAAAGGGAGATCACCAGACTCAGGGGGGCGATGATGCTTCCCCAGAAGTTCAGGGCGAAGCCCGTCTTGTACTTCATCTCGATGTAGGCCACCAGACCGATGACGGACAGGGCGTTGGCCACATCCCCCATGTTCAGCACATATCGTCCGCACACTCGTCCGCAGGCCAGATAGTCGGAGATTCCCCGGATATACCTCCGGGAGTAGAAGCCCATGAAAATAACGAAGGTGACCGGGATCACAAGGATCAGCCAGTCCACAAGACTCATGTAGTTCTGGTTCATGACGGGGGGAAGGCGTTGCCTGGGGGCGGGAAAGAATGTCAGGGAGGGAGAAGAGGGAAGAGGAGTTCCCCTTCCCGGGGGAGGAGAAGAAAAGGGGTGGCGTTTGGGTTAGGAAAGGGGCGCCTGGGCCTCCAGCTTCTTGGTGAGGGCCTTCACCTGCTGGGCCAGGGTTTCCAGCTGCTTCATCAGCATCCGCTCCTTGGCGAAGGCCCGGCGGTCCACGGCGGGAGTGCCGATAACCACGGCGCCGGCTCCCGTGTCCTTGGAGACCCCGGCCTGGGCCATGGCGATGGTGCCATCCCCCAGACGGAGATGACCGGAGACCCCCACCTGGCCGGCGAGTATCACGCCGTTGCCCAGATGGGTGCTGCCCGCCACGCCGACCTGGGCGACCAGAATGCAGGAACGGCCGATTTCCACGTTGTGCCCCACCTGCACCAGGTTGTCGATCTTGGTACCGGCCTGAATCCAGGTGCGGCCAAAACGGGCGCGGTCAATGGTGGAATTGGCTCCCACCTCCACATCGTCATCCAGCTGCACAATCCCCACCTGGGGGATCTTCTCATGGCCGGCGGCGGTGGACTTGTAGCCGAAGCCGTCCGCCCCGATGACCACGCCGGGATGCAGAATCACCCGGTTGCCCAGCAGGCAGCGCTCCCGCACCACAACATGGGGATAGAGAAGGCACTTCTCCCCCACCTGCACATCCCGCCCCAGATACACCTGGGGCAGCAGGACTGTGCCCGCCCCCACCGTCACACCGGACTCGATGACCACACCCGCCCCCACATGGCAGTCGGCGGGAATCTGGACATCCGGAGCGATGACGGCAGAGGGATGAATCCCCGGGGCATATTCCACCGGAGGGGGCGTGAAGGCCAGGATCACCGCCGTGAAGGCGTTGGAGGGATCGTCGCAGCGGACATAGGCCCGCCCTTCGGCCGGAAGCAGATCGTAGCTGCGGGGCACCAGCACCACGCCGGCGCGGGAGACAGGCACCTGATCCCGGTATTTGTCGTTCCCCAGGAAGGAGACGTCACTTTCCGTGGATTCCGCCAGGGAAGCCACCCCCTGAAGGGGACGGGGGCAGGCGCCAACCAGTTCGCCCTGCACCAAAGAAGCGATTTCCTCCGCGCTTTTCTGAATCAGCATGGTGTGTATCCTATGGGAAGAGGTGGGAATGGGAGAGAACGAGGGTTCCGGAGGGAGATCTCACTGGGCGGCGGGGGCGTTCTGCTTCTCCTTCTCCTCGATGGCCTTGCGCATCTTTTCCAGCTTCGCCTCGGCCTCCTCCTTCTCCTTCTCGTGGCCGACATTCACCAATTTCACCATGGCCTCGGTAATCTCCTTGTCCTTGGGATAGACCAGAAGGACAGGCACCTGGTTCAGGGTGCGTCCGGAGACCTCATACACCATCTCATATCCCATTTCGGCGGCATATTTCTCCAGCTGGGTCTGGAGTTCCTGCAGGAGCCGGGTGGTGGTCTTCTGCTGGCGCTCGCTGATCTCGCTGCGGGCCTGCTGCTGATAGCGGGCAATCTCCTCCTGCTTCTGCTCCAGACGGGCCCGCAAAGCCTCGGCCTTCTGGGCGGCCTCCCGCTGGGTATCCTCCCCCAGCAGATCGTTCCGGGCCTTGTTCACCGCATCCAGAAATTCCTTGCGGGTGCTGTCGAACTCCGACTGCAGCACCTCCATCCCTGTGAAGAAATTCTGCCTTTCTTCCTCAAAGCGGATATTCTCGCTGACGGTTTTGTAGTAGCCATTGAAAACCGTCTCCATATTCACGTAGGCGACTTTCTGCGCCAGCAGGGAGGCGGCAGAGAGGAGAAGGGCAAGCAGGGTAATTCTCATGGGACAAAAAGGCCTGTGGAGGTTGTGGGGGAAAGGTAAGGAAGGAGGGATCGCCATCGTTCCAGAGACGGCAGAACCCAAAGCCTGTCTCCGGCGCACCAGGGTGCCCCCGAAAACGGCAAACGGTGTGTAATGTAATTCCCCTCCCCCCTCGGGGACGGAGGGAAGGGAAAAAATATCCTTTCCTCACGGCATGCCCCGCAGACGAAGGCGGGGCGGACGGCCGGGAATCAGTATTCCGCCCACGCCCGGAGACTCCGGGTGGCCAGACGCTGAATCTGAGGCCAGTTTTCCCGGGAGGCCTCGTCGTAGATGGCCAGGACGGGAATGCGGGCGGCAGTGGCGGAACGGATGGCGTGGAGGGCGTCCTCCACCACCACGGCATTTTCCGGAAGGCACCCCTCCCTCTCCAGGATCTTCTGAAAGAAGGCGGGAGAATCCTTGGAAAGCTGCAATTCCGTGCAGGTGTAGATGTTTTGGAAGAAGGAGAGGAGGCCGGTGCGGCGCAGGGCGGCCTGGGCCAGATGACGGTCCGTGGCGGTGGCCACCACACAACGGTTCGCCCCGCCTTCCGTCAGGGAGGCCAGCACCCGGGCCACCCCCTCCTTGGCCGGCGCCTTCTCCGTGTAGAAGCCCTGGGCCAAGGCATCCAGCCCCGCCACCAGCTCCTCCTCCCCCTGGGAGAAGCCATACTCCTCCTGCAGATACCGGGCGGCCTGGGGCATGGACATGGCCAGGATCCTCTGGCGGAAGTCGGGCTGAGGCGTCCTGCCGTGAAGGCGCAGGAAATCCTCGCCCAGATGCTCCCAGAGGGGCATGGAGTCCAGCAGGACTCCGTCCATATCGAAAAGGTACAGGCTCATTCCTTCATCTCCTCCCACAGTCTCACCAGGCGATAGGCCTCCGTGACGCTCCAGGCCTGGGCGCAGCAGCCCCGGGTCCGGTGGGGAGCGTCGCCGTCCAGGATCTCCGGCAGCTGTCCCAGGCATCCCCTGCGCAGCAGCATGGCGGTGGTATGGAGCAGCGCCTGGACGGCCCCCCGGGCGGAGGCGCCGTAGGTCTGCAGGAGCGCCTCGCAGAAGGAGGGCATGACCCAGGGCCACGCGGTGCCATTGTGATAGGCGGGTTTCCGGCGGGTATCCTCGTCCCCCTTGTATTCTCCCCAGTAGGGGAAGGAGGGGTTGTTGAGAAGATGTCCGTCTTTGTAGACCGGCTGGAGCACTTCCACTTTCTGGTCGGCCAGGGTGCGGATGCCTCCCGGCACCAGAAGGTGTCCCGTGGCGCAGATGACCCGGCGCCGCAGGGCGGGATCGGTGATCAGGCCGGGCAGGGTCAGGGCGAAGAGCTGATTGGGGCGGCAGGCGTCGTCCGCCACGGCCCGGGCGGCGGGAGTGCCCTGGGCGGCATGGAGGCAGTCCGCCAGACCCACATTTTCCCGGGAGGGATAGTACCTCTGGACGGACTGACGGACCTTTTCCGCCCACTGGCCGTATTCCGCCTTGCCCGTCACCGTTTCCAGGAAGACCAGGGCCTGATGCCAGAGGGCCTGGATTTCAATGGGATAGCCCTCCCGCGGGGTGCCGGCGGGGTAATTGGTATCCATCCAGGTGAAATGGGAGGGGCTGAAGACCAGCTGGGACTCGGGATCCACGGTGATGCCGTTGGGGGTGCCCTGGCGGTAGCCCTGGACAATGGATTCCAGCACCTGGAGCAGGGTTCTCTTCCCGCAGGAGGTTCCCAGCAGAGTCTTCAGGGCCTTCCTGCCCGCGAAGCGTCCGTATTCCCCCACGGCGTTGAAGAGCCAGAGGGGGGCGTCCACCGTGTCCCGGTTGGAGACATTCTCCCCGGCGATCATGTTGGGCAGGGTTCCCTGCTCCTCAAAGGAGGCGAACTGGAGGATAGTGGCGGCCACGTCCTCCAGGCGTCCTGCCGCCGCCAGTCCCCGGAGGCAGATCAGGGTATCCCGTCCCCAATCCAGGAACCAGGGATATCCAGCAATGATGGTCTTCCGCTCCTCCCGGTTGACCACGAAGGCCTCCATGGCCTCCTCCAGCGCCTGGCGCAGGCTCACCTGGGCATTGCGCTCATGGAAGGGCGGCTTCTTCCGGGGCTCCTCGGGAGTGGCCAGGGCCGGAGCGCCGGGCGGCAGAACGGCGACCTCCAGGACGGCGGCCTCGCCCCGCTTCAGCTCCAGGCGGAAGTGTCCCGGGCTGTAGAGGTCCCGGTTTGCCCGCAGTCCCCGTTCCGCCTCCAGGGCGTTATGGAGATTGTAGTTCCATTCCCCGTCCTTGAGGAAGACGCCCCGGCTCATGCGGGCTTCCAGGCGGTTTCCGCTATCCAGGGAGAAGACGAATCCATTGCCGGCGGGGGTGACTTTCTGGGGAAATCTGCGTTCCGCCCCCTGGAAGGCCAGGGTGGGATCATGGGTGCAGCAGTCATCCACATCGGGGCGGAGGATCAGGGTGACGGGGGAGTTGGCATCCATGGAGGGGAAGGCCTCCGCCTCCTCCGGGGGCGGGCACCGGGTGAAGATGAGGCGGCACCGGTTTTCCTCCGGCTCCATTTCGTAGCGGATGGCCAGATAGGCATTGCCGCCCATGCCGGAGGGTACGATGAAATGCCAGGAGGCGGTATTGCGGTCCGTCGTGGCGAAGTCCACCTGGCAATTGGCGTGGATCTCCTGGGCGAAATCGTGATGAATCAGCCAGGCACGGACCCGGGCCAGCACCAACGTGCGGTCCGAGGGGCAGCGGGGATTCTGGTTCACCGCCAGGAGGGCATCGTATTGCCCCTCCAGATTGCCCCACATGCCCCGCACCAGCCCGTAACTGCCAAAGCAGTTGGTGGCCAGCGCACAGTGACGGGGCGTCAATTCCCGCCGGGTGATGCGGCGGAGCACCGAGGGAGCCCCCTCCACCGGAAGCACCAGACCGGAGGTCTGGAAACGCTTCACCTGATGCTCCTGCGTATAGGCGGTGAGCTGGAGGTTCACCGTCGCCGGACGGGTGACCCGATGGCCAAAGGGACGCAGGAAGGCGAAGTGACGCCCTCCCTTCTGGGGCACGGAATGAAGAAGCTCGTGGACCACTCCGCCCATGGAAATCTGGACATGGAAGGGATTCTCGTGGGTAATGAGGGTATAATGATCCACCGGCAGGAGAACCTGGCGGTTCCCGTCCTGCTCCGGAGACCACTCCACCAGAGGAAGATACTGCTTCTCCCCCGCCAATTTCGCCAGGAACTCCCGGGGATTCTGGAAGAGGGCGTAGGCGTCGTCCTCCGCCTGGATCTCCTCCAGATCCTGCATGCCCTGGAGAGAGACCCGCAGACGCATCGCCGTGGCCCGCAGCTGCTGCCGTTCCAGGGCTCCGTAGGGGGTGCTGGCCAGATTCTGGCGGCCGGGACGGCACAGGCAGAGCACCTGCCCCGCCTTCAAATGGACATGATAGAGACACTCCTGGAGGGTGGCGGGCAGGGGTTTTCCCGTCAGCAGATCCACGGGACGGCTTCCGGGATCAAACTCCTGGAAGTGCCAGTGGTATTCCGCCGCCTCGTCGGTCTTGGGATTCACCACCACCAGCAGGGTGTGCTCCCCGTCTCCCCGGGGTTCCCGGAGCAGGCCCACGGCACTGCCGCCCGCCCCGTAGGGCACCCGGAGACGGGCATCACAGCGGAAGGCGGGATGGCGCTTCAGCAGGGCATTCAGGGAGGCCAGCAGTGGCACCATGTTCTCCTGCGCCCCCCAGTTCAGGGAGCAGGCACCGTGGACATCGATCTTCTCCGTGGCATACCACTCCACCCCGTTGGCGATGCCGAAGCATCCGGCGGGGGCGAAGAGGGCGCAAAGGGCCACCCGGAGGCGGGCCCAGGCGGGAGACTTCTCCGCCAGGCGGGCATTGTCGTGGGTCTCCGCAAAGTGCACCAGGGCGCCGTGGGCGGCGGAATAGGCGGAGGAGAACTCCAGATAGCGTCCCATCTCCTGGCTGGAATAGTTCTGGAAGAGTTCGGAGTAGGCCCAGTCCAGATCGGAATCCTCCAGCAGCCGGGTGGTGGCCTCCTGACCTCCGCCCAGCCCCTCCAGGAAGAAGAGGGTGTCCGGGAACTGCTGGCGCACCTTGGCCACGATGTATTTCCAGACCGGGGCGGGAATCATGTAGCCGGCATCGCACCGGAATCCGTCCACCCCGTGGCGGCACCAGTGGAGGAACACCTCCGCCAGACGACGCCACAACTCCTTGTGGGAAAAGTCCAGCTTACACAGATCCGCCCAGACGACGCCCCAGGCGCCGGGAGACTGGAAGGCCCCGTCCGGCGTCCGGGCAAACCACTCCGGATGGTGGGACTGCAGGACGCTGGCCCAGCCCGTGTGGTCAATGGGCAGATCCAGGAAGACCTTGGCTCCCCGGGCATGGACCTGGTCCACCAACTGGAGGAACTGCTCCAGCGGGGTGGTGCGCTGGTCGAACTCCGCCATGGAGGCGTCCACGTCGAAGAAGTCCAGGGGCGCGAAGGGACTGCCGAAGCGTCCCATCCGGGCGAAGGTGGTGGGGGTGGGATGGACGGGAAGGAATTGCAGAATCCGGAATCCCATCTCCCCGATGATGAAATCCAGCTTGGACTGGAGATTGCGGAAGGTGCCGGAGGGAGGGATGACCGTGAAGTTTTTCCCATCCAGATGTTCCGCCGCCTGGCGGCTTTCCTCCGGAATGGCCCCGCCGGAAATATTTTCGCCGAACTGCCGGACGAAGGCGTTGTAGATGCTGTTCCCGGCGGCGTAGAGTTCGGAGATCACCTTCACCTGGGCATTCTCCCCCCGGGGCCAGAAGATGTCCCCCGTGTTCTCCTCCTGGAAGAGGCACATGAAGGAGAAGACCCCCACCTCCGTCAGGGGCAGGCGCACCTCATAGTGGGCGGTGCCGGTCTGCCGCATGGGCAGATCCCGCCAGTCCCGCCCCAAAGGCGCGACCTCCTGCTCCACCTGGCTGATGATTTCCTGACGCTGCACCTCCCCGTGGCCCAGATTGGTGCGGACAAAGGCCTTGCCCTGCACCGGACGGTTCAGGGTGAGGGTGATCCGCAGGGAATCCCCCACGTGGCGCACCACACGGGCATGAGGAGAGGGACGCTGCTCCAGGACAGGAAGGGAGGCGCGGGACGAAGGATGGGAAGCCATAGCAGAAGGCGGGGATCGGGAAAAAGCCTGGGGCACAGCCCTTCCCTCCACCTCGCCTCACCGGCGCCGGGCAGAAGGAAGAGCCAGGGAAGACAGGAAGGACTACGGCGCTACTCCAGCCGGACTCTGCCGTGGGAAATGGTGGCCTTCCCCTCCTCCACCTGGATATCCTTCACCCTCGTATTGACATCCCGCATGATGCCGGAACAGGCGGACCTCACCGGGTAGAAGAGGGAATCCTCCAGCCCCTCCGGGACAGGCAGAAGCCCGATCTTCACGCCGCCGCCATTCAGGTTGACGGAGTCGGAGGCGGAGACATCGCAGGTGACCGTCACTGTGGCAGGCAGGAACCCGAAGAAGACGGCCCGGACATAGGTCTTCACCTTGCCGTCCTCCAGGCACCGCACGGAGATACGCTTGATGGCGGGGCCATCGCTCTCCGTCGTGTTCCGGGCCAGCATGTAATTGCAGAAGTCCGTGATCTCCTGGTCGGTGTACTCGCCTTTGGGCGTGCTCAAATACTTGTCCGCCGCCGCCTTCTGCCCCTCCTCCGTGGTGGAGAGAGCGCCGCAGCTGGGGAACATGAATCCCACCAGGAAGACCACCACCAGCACGCCGATGATGGCGCCGCCGATGATGTTCTGCATGGTGGTGGAGTCCTTCTTGGTGCCGATATTCTGGAAATCGTCCGGCTTGATCTCATCCAGGTTCATGCGTTCGCCGCATCCACGGCAGAAGACCGCGCTCAGCAGATTGTCAGTTCCGCACTTCGGGCATCTCAACATAGTCTGTCGTCTCTCCTCAGGGGGGGGTGATGGGATTCAGGATCAGGGGATGGGAAAGGGAAGGAAAGGCTGCCTCACTGGAAGCGCAGCTCGAATTTCTGGGGCATCCGGAGGACGGAATCCTTTCCCTGGCTTTCGGGATCCGCCGAAGGCAGGTAGTTCAGATTGTAGTGGAGTCCCCGGGATTCCCGGCGGGCGGAGGCGGCGTCGATGATCATCTCCGCCACACTGGCCAGATTCCGCAGCTCGATGAGGTCCGGCGTCAGGAGGAAGTTCCAGTAGTACTTCTCGATTTCCTTGCGGATCATCCGGATCCGGTTCTTGGCCCGTTCCAGGCGCTTGTTGCTTCGGACAATGCCCACGTAGTCCCACATCAGGCGGCGGATTTCGTCCCAGTTGTGGGTGATGACGATCTGTTCATCGGAATCCACGGCATTTCCGGACTCCCAGTCGGGGATCATCTCCGGGGTGATGCCGCCGTGGGCCTCCCCTTCCTGGGCGATGGCGTGCTTGACGGCGAAATTGGCCACCACCACCGCCTCCAGCAGGGAGTTGGAGGCCAGCCGGTTGGCCCCGTGGAGGCCGGTGCATCCGCACTCTCCGATGGCATAGAGATTCTTCACGGAGGTCACCCCGTTCACATCCGTGCGGACGCCTCCGCAGCAGTAGTGGGCGGCGGGCACCACGGGGATCAGGTCCGTGGCCATGTTGATGCCGAATTTCAGGCAGCAGGCGAAGATGTTGGGGAAGCGGGCCCGGAGGAATTCCTCGGATTTGTGCCGGATGTCCAGCCAGGCGCACTCCTGGCCGGTGCGCTTCAGCTCGTTGTCGATGGCCCGGGCCACAATGTCCCGCGGCGCCAGAGACCCCAGCTTGTGGTAGTTCTCCATGAAGGTCACATAGTCGTTCCCCTTCCGGATCTTCAGGATGGCGCCCTCTCCCCGCACGGCCTCGGAAATCAGGAAGGACTTGGCATGGGGATGGAAGAGGATGGTGGGATGGAACTGGTAGAATTCCATGTTGGAGATTTCCGCCCCGGCCCGGTAGGCCATGGCCACGCCGTCACCGCAGGCCACATCCGGATTGCAGGTGCACAGGTAGACTTTGCCGGCACCCCCGGTGGCCAGGAAGGTCTGCTTGGCCACCACCGTGTGGATCTCCCGGCTGACCGTGTCCATCACGTAGGCCCCCAGGCACACGTTGTCACCCTGCCAGTCAATGTGCCGGGTGGAAATCAGATCCACAGCCAGATGGTTCTCCAGCATGGTCACATTGGGATTCTCCCGGCACCGGGCGATAAGGACATCCGAGACCTCCACTCCGGTGATGTCGCCGGCATGGAGAATCCGGCGGGCGGAATGCCCTCCTTCCCGTCCCAGATGGAACTCATTGCCCTGGGCGGGAGGCACATCCGGCGTCACTTCCTTCTGCAGGGTGAAATGGCATCCCAGCTCCTGGAGGTTGCGGACCCGCTCCGGCCCCGCCTTCACAATGGCACGCACCACGTCGGCCTTGCACAACCCCGCCCCCGCCACCAGGGTGTCCTGGACATGGGCCTCAAAGGCCGCCTCGTCCCCGGACATGACACAGGCAATCCCCCCCTGGGCATACCGCGTGTTGCAATCCTCCGCCCTGGCCTTGGTGACCACCAGCACCTTTCCATGCTTCGCCGCTTCCAGTGCCGCGGTCAGGCCAGCCAGACCCGAACCAATCACAAGAAAATCCGTAAAGATGCGCTTCTGGGAATCGTTGGACATCGTAAGTATTCTCTAGCAGGGCGACAAAAAAAGAAGGAAGAATCAAGGAAATCCGGACACCCCAGTTTCCCTAAACACGCCCCGAAGAATCCGCTTAATGTAAACCAGGTTTTCCCGTGCGTGACACCCTCCCTCCCCCACCACCAGCCTCCCCAAAATCTCACG
>JAEDNW010000052.1:0-14440 GCA_016302315.1 Lentisphaeria bacterium | reverse complement strand
CTAGCGATCCTGTCACCCCTGCCGGGGTTCTGGGTGGAAGGTGTAGCGCCACAGACGGGGGATGCCCCCGTGCCCCCGGTTCCCGGGATGCATCCTAATGCCCCCGGGGGTTGCGCTGCGCTTCACCCACGGGGTATTCAGGCCTCCCACCCCGTAAACGGGGTTCACAAGGATGCCCCCGTGCCCCCGCAGGCGGGGGAATGTCCCGCCAATCGTGTTCCTGGATGCATCCTGTCCCCCCCCCTGGGGGAAAAGGATGTCCCCGGGGAAACGATTGACGCTACGGCGGGATCAGCCCGTCTGTTCCCGGAAGAGGGTGGCATAGAAGCCATTGTTGGCCAGCAGTTCCTTGTGGGTCCCATATTCCGTCACCCGTCCTTTTTCCAGGACGGCGATGCGCTGGCATCGGATGGCCATGGAGACCCTCTGGGAGACGATGACGGCGGTTCTTCCCCCCATTTGGGTCATGAGGGTTTCCTGGATTTTCCGTTCGGTATTGGCGTCCAGGGCGCTAGTGCAGTCATCCAGGAGGAGAATGCCGGGTTTGCAGAGGAGTGCCCGAGCCAGGGAGAGTCTCTGGCGTTGTCCTCCGGAGAGGGACTGTCCCTTTTCTCCGATGAGGGTTTCGTATTGGACGGGCATTTCCATGATGACCTCATGGAGTTGGGCGGCCTGGGCGGCCTCCAGAATTTGCTGGTTGGAGGCGGGGGGATATCCGTAGGCGATATTGTCCCGGACCGTGCCGGAGAAGATTTGGGCTTCCTGGGGCACCACCCCCACCTTCCGATGGAGGCTATCCAGTCGGAGTTTATCCAGGGGGATTCCATCGTAGTCGATGGTTCCGGCGGTGGGGGTGTAGAGTCGTGCCAGGAGATGAAGGAGGGTGGTTTTTCCGGCGCCGGAGGCCCCCATGATGCAGAGCCATTCTCCTGGGGGGATATCCAGGTTCACATGGGAGAGGGCGTAAGTGGGGGGGATTCCCTTCTTTTTTGCCTCCTCCTGGTCGTAGGCGAAGGAGAGGTCCCGGATATGGATGCCCTGGGCGAGGGGGCTGGGCACCTCCATGGCATCCGGGGCGTCCACGATTTCCGGGGGTTCGTCCAGGATGCGGAAGCAGCGTCCCAGGGCCACCTGGAGACGTTGGATGACGAAGGAGAGCTGGGTGTATTCGGAGACGGGCTGGAAGAAGATCTGGGTCAAGGTCTGGAGGAAGACCAGTTTTCCCAGGCTCATGCGTCCCGTGGCCACCATGTATCCTCCTCCCAGGAAGACGATGCAATTGGCCAGATGGAGCGTCAGCCAGGTGCAGAAATCCATGGCCTTGAACTTCCACTGCACCCGGATGGCATCCCGGTTGAAGGTGGAGGAGAGGCGGCGGAAGGCCAGATCCTCCCGGGCCTGCTGTCCGTAGGATTGGATGGCCTTGATGGCGTCCATCTTCTGGGAGATGAGGCCATAGAGGGCGCTGTTGGTGAAGCGCTGCTCTCTCTGCATTTGGCGCATGGGGGGTTCGTAGCAGCGTCGGATCCAGAGAAAGACCGGGATGACGCAGGAGAGCACCAGCAGCACCCGCCACTCCGACACCAGGAGGATGCCCACGCCGATGGCCACCTTGAAGACCACGTTCACCGTCAACTCAATGAAGCCGCTGATCTCCGCCCGCACCGCACCGGTGTCGCTCACCACCCGGGAGAGAAGACGCCCAGGGGTGATTTTCTGCTGATAGGACAGGGAGAGGGCCAGAGCCTTCCGGTGCATATCCTCCCGGAGGGTGCCCAGCACCCGCATGGAGAAGTCCACCAGGAGGTAGTCCGCCCGTCGGGAGAGATAGTTGAAGAAGATCTGGGAGAGGATGTAGAGGATGGCCAGGAGGAGGAGGGCTTTTCCCGCCTCGGCGGGGCGTCCATTGAGGCGTACCCCCCGGGCCATGCGCCGTCCCATGCTTTCCCGGGGCGGATTTCTGCCGGGGGTGCGATAGTGGGGAGCGGTTCCCTCCTGGAATCGCCTTTCCTCGGGGGGGGCCATCATGGGCTTTCCCTCCCCGTCCGTCACCACCAGAATGCGGTCCACCACCACCCGGTTCAGGGCGGCGATAATGAAGGGGCCGGAGTTGTTCAGGCCAATGACCAGGATGGTGGCCAGAAGCATCCACCGATACTGCCAGAGATACTCCCGGAAGAAGCGCTTCAGGTATCCCTTCTCCTCCCCCCGCTCCTCCTTCCGGGATTCCCCCCGGTAGAGATAGCCCCGGAAATGCTCCCGGCGCATGAATTTGAAGAAGCCGCCGCCCAGCCTAGGCATCGTCCAACACCCCCTTCCCCATGTGCTTGGTGTACAGATCCCGGTAGTGCCCATTCTCCAGGGCCATGAGCTCCTGATGGGTGCCGTGCTCCAGAATCCGCCCTTTGTGAATGAGGACAATCTGGTTGGCGTTGCGAATGGTGGAGAGGCGGTGGGCCACCACGAAACTGGTGCGTCCCGCCAGAAGTCGTTCCATGCCCCGCTGGATGGCCGCCTCGGAATCGGAGTCCAGGGAGCTGGTGGCCTCGTCCATAATCATGATGGCGGGATCGGCGCAGATGGCCCGGGCAATGTTGATGCGCTGCTTCTGCCCCACGGAGAGAGCCACCCCCTCCTCCCCCATCAAGGTGTCGTATCCCTGGGGTAAACTCTGGATGAAGTCATGGATCTCTGCCGCCCGGGCCGCCTCCTCCACCTCCCGGTCCGTGGCCTGGGGACGCCCATACCGGATGTTCTCCCGCACGGAGACGGAGAAGATGTAGGATTCCTGGAGGACGATGCCAAACTGGCGCTGAAGATCCTTCATCCGGTATTCCCGCAAATCCACCCCGTCCAGGAGGATGGCACCCCCCGTGACGTCATAGAAGCGGGTCAGGAGATTGAGCATGGTGGATTTTCCGCAGCCCGTGGTGCCAATGAAGGCCACCGTCTCCCCAGGGGCAACCTTCAGGCTGATGTCCTGGATCACCGGCACATTCTCCACATAGTGAAACTCCACATGCCGAAACTCCACCTCCCCCCGAAGACGGGCGAGAGGACGGGGATGGGGGGGATCCTGGATCTCCGGCTCCACTTTGAGATATTCTCCCAGGCGTCCCAGGGCCACCCGGGCTTCCTGAAGACGGCCCGCCAACTGGCTGAAGCGGACGCAGGGCCAGATGAGCTGGAGGGTGTAGAGATTGAAAGCCAGCACCTGGCCGTAGGTCATCTGCCCCTGGAGGACCATGGTGCAACCGCAGAAGTAGATCAGGGCCGGCCCCAGGGCGGCGATGAGGGCCACATTCAGCCAGAAGCGGGCATTGGCCTTGTCCCGGATCCGTCCATAGTCCAAGGAGGCCAGATTGTGCCCCTGGAACACCAGGTTCTCCCGCTCCTCCATGCCGAAGGTCTTCACCGCCAGGGAGGCGGAAATCCGGTTTTGGACGCCGCCGGTGAGGGTGTCGTCCTCCCTCCGCATCAAGCGGGTGAAGCGGACGATGCGGTGGATGCTGAAGCGGTAGTTCACCACAAAGACCGTCACCACCAGGAAGGAGAGGAGCGCCAGTCTCCAGTTGATGGTGATGGTGACGCAGATGGCCACCGTGGCGATGATCACATCGGAGATGGTGGTGGTGACGGAGGTATTGAAGATGCCCATGAGGGTCTGGGTATCCTCCATCACCCGGTTCACCACCTTTCCGGCGCTGTTCACCTGGAAGAAGCGGAGGGAGAGAGAAAGGAGGTGGCGATAGACGGCGCACCGCAGATCCCCGGCGAAGAAGACCGCCACCAGAATGCCCAGGGAACTCTGGAAGACGGTGAGAATCTGCTGGAGGATGGGTCCCGCCACATAGCAGAGGGCCAGGGGCAGAAACACATCCGTCTCCCCATTGGTGAAGACCCGATCCACCAAGGCGCTGGAGATCAGGGGCACCATGGAATTGATCCCCGCCATCACCAAGGTGAGACCCGCGGCCTGCACCAGGGGTAGCCAATAGCGGCGCAGAAGCCGCCAGAGGAGATTGGGCTGTTGGGCATCCCGGGACATGGGAGAGGGGCGCCGTGGGCCGTCAGGGTTCCAGATTCAGCAGAAAACTCCAGAAGGAACTGCGGGCGTAATAGATTCGGGCTTCCGCCGTGGTTCCAGGCTGGATGGCCAGGTCTCCAGGATGAAAGTCGCAGTAGGCCATCCGGTAGGCGTTCTGCCCGTCATTCTGCACCACGTTCCGCAGATAGCTGACCTGCCCCCGGAAGTAGATGCGCTCAATGGCGCTGTTGTAGCTGGCCAGACGGGCCCGATAGCGCTGCCCCGTGGCCAAACGAGTGGCGTACCGCTCGTCCACCCGCAGCTTCAACACCTGCTCCTCTCCCCCGAAGATCTCGTAGATGACGTAGGTGGGTTCCAGCAATTCCCCCACCACAAACTCGTAGCGCACCACCTTTCCCCCAATGGGCGCCCGAATCTTCCGGTTCTCAATCCGGGCCTGGGCGCGGCGCACGGAATCCTCCAGGGCGGACAACTCCTCGTCAATGGACTGGATCTCGCTGGCGTACATCTGGCGATCCCGCTCCAGCAGCTCCTCGAAGACCTGGAAATCCTTCTGCCGCAAGGCCTCCAGACGCACCTGGCACAAATCCCGCCCCAGACGAATCTCGTCCAGCTCCCGCTGGGATTTCAGCCCTTTCTCCACCAGTTCCTGGGTAAGGCCCAAACGGCTCTCCTGGTTGGCCAGCTCCAATTCCGCCACCTGGAGCTGGGCCGCGTGGTTCCGCTTCTGCTCCGCCAGCTCCACGGTCTTCCGGGAGAGGTCGCTGGACATTTCCGTCTGGCGGCGCTCCCGTTCGGAGCGCAGCCGGGAGACCCGGGCCTGGGCCTCGGAGAGGCTGGCCTCCTCCTCGGCGCAATTCAGTTCCACCAGCACCTGGCCCGCCTCCACCGTCTCCCCGGAGGAGACCAGGATCCGATTCACAATCCCCGTCACGGGGGAGCGCACCTCCGCATATTCCCGGGTGGTCACATAGCCCCGGGCCGTGGCATACCGGTTCACCGGAATCACCCAGCCCAGAAGGCCCACCAGGATCACCACCCCAAAAAACCAGGCCAGGACCTTTCCTTTGCGGTGACGCTGCTGCGCCCGGGTCTCCGGCAACCCCTCTCCCTCTGTGATACGAATGTCTCCCATGGCAGCCTAGCGCTCCTTCCCTGTGCGGATGTAGTCCTTGGCGAGCATCCGCATCTCCGCGGCCTCCTCGTCATAGCGTTTCTGGCAAGCGTTGCAGGTGGCGCAATCCCGGTTGTAGCAGTCCCGATGCACCCGGGACGGATACATCTTACGGAAGGCCTCGTAGCATTCATCGCAGCAGAAGCAATACCGTTCCTGGGTGGCCCCGAAGGCGATATGCAGCAGATGGAATCCGTCCGCGGCGGGATTCGTGCTCTTGCCGCACCAGCCGCAGGGCACGGTCAACTGCTTCTGGGCCTCGGTGTGACGGGAGGACAACTCCTCCTTCGGCCAGTTGTACTCCACCCAGGTGTAGGCGTCCCGGGGCACCTGGGCCGCCACGACGCCGTTCCGCACCACCAGGCAGTCCCCGCTCTTCAGGACATAGGCGCGCTCCCCCTCCAGAGGGGTCTCGCTCCCTCCTTTGAGATGCACCCGCACCGCGCCTTTCTTGGGCAGATCAAACTGATGCCAGCCGCAGGCGTCGCAGATGTTGGCCCCCACATGCTGGTAGATGTGGGCGCCGCAGGAGGGGCAGCGCCCCATCTCCACCACCCGAAGACGCTTCACCGAGTCCTCGGCGGCGGAGATCACGGAGCGCTCCACATCCTTCTGGAGGCGCTGGCTCCTGGCCAGGTCCGTCTTGTCCAGCATGGAAAGGTCCGAGTCCAACTGTGCCCGCTGATCCTCCGGGAGGGCAATACTCCCCGTCATGGTAGTGGGCAGATTCTGCAGACCCGGCAGGTCCGATTTGTCCCGATGTCCAAAGAGATGGAAGCCCATGGCCGTTGATGCGATGAAGTGAGGGTAGAAAAGGAGAAAGAAGAAGGGGAATGGGAGGGGGGAGAGAGGCGTCTCCTCCTCCTACAGGAGGGGAGTCTCCCGGGGATAGCCCAAGGCGTATTGGAGTTCCGCATAAGCCAGCAGCAGCTCCGCCGCCGTGGCGTTCTGCCGCAGGAGAATGTTGTTCAGCTCCTTCTGGGCATCCAGGACGATGGCCGAGGTGCTTTCCCCCAGACGGAAGCGCTCCTGCTCCGCCTCCAGGGTCCGACGGGCCGCCAAAACCCCCTCTCGAATCAGGACAAGACGACGCCTCGCCCCCTCCAGCCGCAGCTGCGCCCCCCGGATCTCCCCCGTGATCGCCACAGCCTCCCCCTCCAGACGGGCCGAAAGCTCCTGACGACGGGCCGCCATCCGGGCCACCGCCGCCTCGGGACCGGTATAGTCCAGGGGACGGCTCCAGACCAGCAGCACTTCCCCGCCCCAGTGGTGATCCGTCGCTTCCCGGTAGGACCCCAGGGGACGCCCAGAGGAATCCCCCTGCCAGGTCACCCCTGCCTGGAGAGTCACCTGATCCTTCCGATACTCCTCCTCCAGGGCAGATTCCGCCTCGGCCACCCTCTGGTCATCCTGGATGGCCAGATAGCTGCCCCGGCGTTCCAGGGCGGCGGGGATTTCCAGAGTCTCCAGAGGGGGCAGGGAGAGGGCGGCCTGGAGGAGTTCCTCCGAGGTGCATGCCCGGGCCTCCTGGGCCTCCCGCAGTCCCATGGCCTGTCCCAGGGAGAGGGCCGCATTCTCCCGGGTCTGCCGGGCGGCCTCCTCGTCCGCCAGCCCCCCCTGGAGTTCCCGGAGGGCCGTCTGCACCTGATACTGGGGAATGGCCTTCAAGGACGCCAGCTGATCCGCCTCCTGATGGAGACGCCGGAAGCGCTCCGTGGCATCCCCCCACACCAGGCAGTCCGCCTCCGCCACGCAAAGCTGGATATAGGCCGCCTCCACCTGGCGGCGCACCTGCTGTTCCGCCTGCTGTAGACGGTGGATGGCTCCAGAACAGGCGGCTAGGGCCGCCGCCCGACGATGCCCGTACAGGGCAAACCCCCGGTCCTGCCAGAGCGGCACCTGGAGATTCACCCCCAGAAGATGCTGATAGAGGGAATCGTAGGGGGCGTCGGGCTCGAACCAGCGGCGGAATACCCCGCCCACGGAAACCACCGCCCCTGCCTCCACGGGAATCCGCACCCCCGCCTGGGCCTCCAGGGCATTGGCGCTGTCCACCGTGTCATATCCCAGGGGCGCCCCGGGAAGCTCCCGAATCCGGGTGGCCCCTCCCGCCGCTCCATACAGGGCGGGATCCAGAAACTCGGCCAGCTCCTCGTGGCTGCGCAGGGTCTGCTCCACCACCGCACGCTCCGCCACCAGGGCGGGATGGGTCTCCGAAGCCTGACGCAGCAGCTCTCCCAGAGGATTCCCCAGGCACACCAAAGCAGACACCACCAGAATGGGCAACGTCGATTTCTTCATACGCAAGCAGAAAACCTATATCTTCTACCAATACAGGCAATTTCGGGTCTGTGCTAAATGGGAAAAACGACGGATGGCGATCTGTCAGCCCGACAGATACACCAGTTCTCCTCCGGAGAAGGATCTGGGAATTGGGGAAAAAGAAAACAACCGGCGGAACGGCGCCATACAGGCGAGGCTCCCCTCGTCCCCCCACCCTTTCGCCGACACACCGAATACTCTAGCCACCACAATCTATTTTTCCTCCCCCCCACACCCTTTTCTTCCCTTTTTTTCTTACGGGGCACACACCGCAGGGAAAAAGCAGGCGAAAGCCCCAAGAAGCAGAGGCAAATTCTTCCCCCCTCCTGAAAAATGTTGATCAATGCGTCATATCCTTTATATTTGTTGCTATTTCGGACATAAGAGAAGAAGAGGGGTAAAGAACACATGAAGAAACTTGCCCAACTGAAAATGAGACTTGCCAGAGGGCCTGTGAGCGCACGGGAAATGCGTCAGTCAGCCATCCCCAGCAGCCTGGCCTCCCTACTGGTGCGCCGGGGAGAAGCGGTACGAAGCAGCCGAGGCACCTATGTCTCCCCCGCCACCGGATTCTCCGCTCTGGCCGACTATGAAACCCTTTCTCTGAAAATCCCCCAGGGAGTCTTTGCCCTGCAATCCGCCCTGCGTCTCCATGAACTGACCGATGAAAACCCCCATGAGATTTGCATGGCGATCCGGCATGGGTTCCATGCCCCCGTCTCCTCAGGACTACCCGTGAACTTCATCTACCGAACGGAGCCTTCCTTTTCCTCTGAGGTCATGGAAATGGAATCCAGCGGCGTCAAACTTCGGGTTTATGGCCTGGAACAAACGATAGCGGATTGTTTTCAATACAGAAACAAGATTGGTCTTGATGTCGCTGTCGCGGCACTCAAAGAAGCGGTCAGGAAAAACAGGATTGACATTGTCAGGCTTTGGAAAGCCGCCACACGGTGTCGAGTGACAAAAATTCTCCGCCCCTATCTGGAGGCCATGGTATGAAGACAAAAGACATCAAGAACATGGGACATTTCGTCAATGTCCGCCTGAAACAACTATCCTCTGAACGCATAATCCGTTTCGATTCCCTGCTTCTACGCTATGCCTACGAACGATTCCTTTTCTGAAAAAAAGTGAAACCGGCAAAACAACCTGAAAGCCTGAAAGTCGCAATCAAGCGTATATGTGATTTCCTCGCACCAATCATCACTGTTGGGAATATTGATCTGAAGTCCTGGCATGCAGGAGATGGCTGGCACTCATCTCTCCCTTACAAAAATGCCTCTTTGATTCCTCTATCGCTAGTGTCTCCACTTACCCCTAACCACCATTTGCGTTCCCTCTATACCAGACGTCGGAGATGACGGATTCCTCTGGCATTCCCCCCATCCCTGGCGTTTGCCTATAACTGACCATTGGGGGAAACGGGGGCACGGGAGTGTCCCCCGGAATCCCCCCCCCTTGGGTGGGGGGGGACTAGGATTTTCGGAGGCGGGCGGCGTAGGCGCCGTCGTGGGTTTCCTGGGGCAGGAGCTGGGTTTCCTCCTCCAGGGCATATTCGGGATGTCGTTCCAGGAAGTGGGCCACCTGGTGGTGGTTTTCCTCGGGTTCGATGGAACAGGTGCTATAGACCATTCTTCCGCCGGGGCGTACCAGGGGGGCGCAGGCGTCCAGGATACGTTCCTGGAGGGCCGTCAATTCCCGGAGGTGTCCCAGGGTGAAATTCCGGCGCACATCCGGACGTCGGCGCAGGACCCCGGTGTTGGAGCAAGGCACATCCAGCAGCAGTCCATCCAGGGATTCCGTGGGGAGCTGGGGCTGGGTGGCGTCCCTCACTTCCAGGGTGACCCAGGGAAACGCCTTCAGATTTTCCTGGAGGCGGGACATTCTGGGAGGGGCGGAATCGGCGCACAGGAGGTGTCCCTTTCCCTGCATCCGTTCTGCCAGGGCCACGGACTTTCCCCCGGGTGCGGCGCAGAGATCCGCCAGGGTTTCCCCGGGTCTGGGATCCAGCAGTGCGGGGGCCAGCATGGTGGAGGGATCCTGGAGGTAGAATTCCTGGGTGGAAGTCTCCCCGGCCACCTCCTGGAAGAGGGTTTGGGCCTCCGGAAAAGACAGAGGGGAAGGGAGAGATGCCAGACTGCCCCGGCGGCGGGCCGTAACGGGAGCCGGCTTCTGCAGCAGCGCCGCCAATTCCGCCGCCCCCTTCGCTCCCCGGAGCTTTCGCCACCGGCACCAAAGCTCCTCGGGGAGTCCCCAGCGCACGGATTCCGGGGCCCCTTCCCAAAGCTTCTCCAGGGCTCCCGGAGCGGGCGGCGCCTCCCTCAGGATCCCCCGCAGCACCCCGTTGGCGAAGCCCGCCTCCTGCGCCCCCCACTGTTCCCGGGCATACTGCACCGCCAAATTCACACCATCATGAGGAGGGAGTCCTGTCAGCAGATAGCATTCCGTCAGCGCCCATTCCAGCAGGGCCTGCATCCGGGGACGCAGTTTCCGGCATCGACGCTGGAGAATCCACTGGAAGGACAAATGGCGCCGGTTCCAGGAATACCACAGATTCCGCAGCAGGGGCGTGGCCCCCTCGGGCAGTCCCTCCCCCAGCCTGGGAGGGCGGGCCACCAGCTTGAGGAATTCCCGCAGAGCGAGGAGAGCAGGGGAGGAAGAGGAGTCGGTGGCGGGCATGGCGGAGAGGGAGGAAAGAGGGGAAAGAGAGGCAGGGGGGCGAGGGTCGGGCGCCCCAGGCGGGGATATAGTAACCCCATGTCTGCCTTCCCCTGTCAGAGGGGAAGGAATATGGCCATAATTTAAATGTTGCCCGCACGGGGGGAAGAGGGTGGGACGCCTCTGGAGGCTCCAGGCCGAAATTCCCCTCCGAAAACATCATCCTACCTTTCTGCCGCAGGGACGATGCCTGGGGCATCCCCGGCCCCGGCCGCTCCCCCGAATCCTATATCCCCCCCATTCCCCGAAGGAGAACCCGAACATGTCCCCCCTGCGTTCCTTCCTGCTCCCGGTTTTCGCCGCCCTTTTCCTGGCAGGCGCCCTGCCCCTCCATGCCCAGCAAGCCCCCGCCGGGACCATCAGCGCCCAGCAGGTCATGCAGATTATGGCCGGCATGCGGGAGGATCTGAATCTGGCCAATGCCCGGGACAAGCAGCTCTCCCTGCGGATCGACACCCTGGAGGTGGGAGTCACCCAATTCACGACGGAAATCGAACGCCTCCGCACCCTCTGCGGAGAACTGGTCCGGCAGAACCAGGCCCTGGAGGCCCGGATGGCGGAACTCCAGAAGGCCCTGGAGGCCGACCAGAAGGCCCGGCGGGAAGAATGGCAGAGCCTCACCAAGGATCTCACCACCATGGTGCGCAACGCCGCCCCCGCCACACCCCCCGCCCCCAATGTCCCCGTCAAGGAACTGACCATCTGCGCCGGGGATACGCTCTCCTCCATTGCCAAGGTGGCAAAGTGCACCGTGGCAGAGATCATGGCCCTGAATCCCAACCTCAAGTCCCCCGATGACATCCGGGTGGGACAGGTTCTCCGGGTGCCGGCGAAATAGACGGGAGGGAAAGGCATCCATGGTGACCCGCATCGTTCTGCTTCCCCGTCCCGTAGCCTCCCCCCAGGAACTTTTGGCCATTCCCGGCGTCAGCGAACTGCACTGCGTGGAAGACGCCAGTGCTCCCTTCGCCGCCGTCCTGTTCCTCCGGGGCCCCTCCCAGGCATTCCTGGAGGAATGTCTCCGGAAGATTCCGGATCAGGAAGGGGCGGTCCTTCTGCCGGTCGGCCCCTGCCTCTGCTCCCTGGATCCCCAATTCCTTCCCTGATCTGGACGCCCATGGAATCCCTTCCCTCCACCCCGCCCCCCAAGGGACGCACCGGCTACGTGGCCCTGCTGGGCAGACCCAACACCGGCAAGTCCACCTTCCTCAACACGGTGCTGGGATGCCATCTGGCCGCCGTCTCCTCCAAACCCCAGACCACCCGGAAATCCTTCCTGGGCATCTACAACGACGAGGATTCCCAGATCATCTTCCTGGACGCCCCCGGGGTCCATCCCTCCCGCCTGGCCATCGACGAGGCCATGTCCCTCTCCGTCTCCAAGGTCCTGGAGGATGCGGATCTGGTGGTCTGCCTGGCCGACCCCACCCGCACCCCCGGGGAGGAGGACACCATGGCCGCCACCATGGCCGCCCAGTGCGGAAAGAAGGTGCTCCTGGTCCTGAACAAAAGCGACGTGACCACCCAGGAACAGCGGCAGCGCACCCGGGCCTTCTACGAGGAAAAACTCCCCCAGGTGGAAACCCTGGAGATGTCCGCCCTCTCCCCCGAATCCGCCCACACCCTCATTCAGCGCCTGAAGGACCTGCTCCCCACCGATCTCCTCCTCTATGACCGGGAGGAAGTCACCACCGCCTACGAGCGGGACATCGCCGCCGAACTGATCCGGGAGGCGGTCCTGGAGCTTCTCCGGGAAGAGATTCCCCACGCCATCGCCGTCACCCTGGATTCCTGGACCAACACCGAGAAGGGCCCCTCCCTGGAGGCCACCCTGATTCTGGAGCGGGAAGCCCACAAGGGGATTGTCATTGGCCAGGGGGGCAAGATGATCAAGGCCATCCGCCATCATGCGGTGAAGAAGATTTCGGAGCTATGCCAGGGGGGACGGGTGGAGCTTGCCCTGCAGATCCGGGTGGTTCCCAACTGGCGGAAGCACAAGCAGTTCCTCAAGAACATCCGCCTATGGGAATCCTGAGGAGCATCGCCCGCACCCTGGATGCCTTCCTGGCCCCGCCTCTCTGCCCCGCCTGCCGGGAGGAACGGGCCGTTTCCCCGGATCCCGCCTCCCCCCTCTGCCCACGCTGCGCCCGGAAGGCGAAAGCCCTCCCCCCGGAACAATGCCCCCTCTGCGGCGCCCCCCTGAATACCGCCCTGGAGATCTGCCAGGCATGCGCATCTTCTATAAGGCCTTGGATTGCAGGAACTTGCGCATTTCCCTATGCCGGCCCCGCCGGCTCCTGGATCCGGGCCTTGAAATACGGCGGCGAAACCGCCTTCGTCCCCCTGCTGTCCCATAGGATGGCGGAGGCCTGGCGGCGGCATCACGGCGAAGCCCCCCTTCGTCCCGACCTGGTGGTTCCCATTCCCCTGCACTGGCGCCGTGGGCGGCAGCGGGGGTTCAACCAGGCCGCCCTTCTGGCCGCCGGAGTGGCCAGGGAGCTGGGCGTTCCCTGGGGAGAGGCCCTTCGGAGGCCCCGTTCCACCGCCCATCAGGCCCGGCTGAAAGGGACAGGACGCCACCGCAATCTCCGCCACGCCTTCCAGGTGCCCCGTCCCCCGGATGTCCAGGGGAAATGCATTCTGGTAGTGGACGATGTGCTCACCACCGGAGCCACCCTGGAAGCCGCCTGCCAGGCCCTTCTGGAGGCCGGCGCCGCCCAGACGGCCGTCCTGGCCGCCGCCCGGGCTTGATTCCTCTTCACGGGAAGGATATCGCGGCAGCTTGCCTTGGGACAACTTTTCGTTCGTCACAGGAACATGGCCATATAGACAGGAAGCATCAGCACATCCTGCACTTTCGCTAGATCCTTCGTGTACATCAGGTAGCGTTCCTTGATTCTCCCTGAGTATTTCTCCTTGAAGGCGTCCAGGGACGCATGCCTCTGGTATCCCGAGGACTTGACCTCGATGGGGCAGATCTTGTTTCCCCGTGAAAGCAGGAAATCCACCTCGTAGAGGTGATTGCTGCTCTCCTGCGGAAATGTGTAGTAGTAGAGTTCCTCGCCATTGGCCCTCAGAGCCTGGGCCACGGCGTTCTCGTACAGGAAACCCAGATTGGCATCCAGCTTGTCCGACAACAGCTTCTCGTAAATGATGTTCTCGGTGAATTTCCTGTCCTTGAAGGCGAGCGTCACAAAAAGTCCCGTGTCGGCAAGGAAAACCTTGAATCGCTTTCCGTCTCGATGGAGTGCGAACCCAACATTCGGGTCGTCGGCATGGAAAGCGAGGTTCACGGTCTGGGGATCCTCCATGTCCCAGACAAGGGCACCCGCCTCCTGGGCGGTTCGTCCTGGAAGGACGCTGGAGACCTGATACTTCGATGCCCCCTTCCTTAGTTCGGAGGGAATTCTGCCGAAGAGACGGGAAATGCCCCTGCTCGCGTCGATCTTCCGAAAATCGTCTTCATAGAGTTCTAGAATGCCGCGTTTCACCTGGTCAATGTAGCTGAAGTCGTGGGAATCCAAGTACGCGGACACGGCCTGTGGCATCCCGCCCACCAGCATGTAAAGCCGGAAATCCCTCAGCATCCTCCGGTTCAGCGGCTCACCCAATGGCTTGCGTCCCTGGAAGAAATCCCGCAGGAGGGCGCAGGTGTCGAAATCGCCCAGCGCCCAACGGAACTCCTCATAGTCCATCGGCTGCATCACAAGGCGCGTCTCCTCGCTAGGAATCAGAATGCCCGCCGTGTTCCGCTTGAGGGAAAGCAGGGAGCCCGTCTCGATGTAGTCGTAACGCCCGTCTTCCACCAGATACTTGATGGCCTGCCTGGCCTTGGGAAAGAGCTGAATCTCGTCCAGGATGATGACGGATTGCCTTTTCGGGAGACGCGAATGCGTGAAAAGCTGCAGTTTCATGAAGAAGTCATCCAGATTGGACAGGTCGTCAAAAAGGCTCCTGATGTCCTCCGATGTCTTGGCGAAATCAATCAGGACGTGGGACTGGCACTCCCTTGCCGCAAACTCCTTGACGATCGTCGTCTTGCCCACGCGCCTCGCCCCCTTCAACAGCAACGCGGTTCTTCCGTTCTGCGTCTGCTTCCAGGCATGCAACTCATCGTAGATTTTTCGGCTCTTCGACAAAAATAATGGGTGGACGAATATAACTGCGCACAGGAA
>JAEDNW010000177.1:0-3066 GCA_016302315.1 Lentisphaeria bacterium | reverse complement strand
GTCTTCCCTCCCTTCACCACCATCGCCGCCGTCCAGGAAGCCGCCAAGGGGACTCCCCTGGTGGTGGGCGCCCAGAACGTGCACTGGGCCGCCAATGGCGCCTTCACCGGTGAGATTTCCGCCAAGATGCTGGTGGAGATGGGGGTGACCCACGTGATCATCGGCCACAGCGAGCGCCGCCAGTACTTCGGCGAGACGGACGAGACCGTGAATCAGCGGGTCAAGGCCGCCCTGGCCGCCGGCCTGAAGGTGATCCTCTGCATCGGCGAGACCCTGGAAGAGCGGGAAAAGGGTGTCACCGAGGCGGTCATCGAGAAGCAGGTCCTCTGGGATCTGGCGGACGTGACCATGGAGCAGCTGGACAACGTGATTCTGGCCTATGAGCCCGTGTGGGCCATCGGCACCGGCAAGACCGCCACCAACGAGCAGGCCCAGGCCGTCCACGCCTTCATCCGTGGCCTCATCGAGAAGAAGTTCTGCCCCGTCTGCGCCGGCAAGATCCGGATTCTCTACGGTGGCTCCATGAAGCCCGCCAACGCCGAGGGGCTCCTGGCTCAGCCCGACATCGACGGTGGACTCATTGGCGGCGCCGCTCTGAAGGCGGCAGATTTCGTGGCCCTGGTCAAGGCCGCCTGCTAGGTTCCCCATCTCCCCCCCCCTGATTCCTCCCCTTCTGCGCCAGCCCAGGGCATTTGCCCCGTACGGTTCGGCTCCCCGGACGGAGGAGGAATTTCCCGGGAAAAGGGAGGGGAAATCCGAGTTTCGGCTCTGCTTTTCCCCTCCCCCTGACCGTTCCCCGGAGACGTTCTCCGCCTTCTTCTCAAGGAGTGATCCAGGAAGGCGGGGGCCGTCTCTTTTTCATACCTGCCCGACTGCTCTGGAGCTTCTCCCTTCCCCTCCCTCAAAAATTTCCTTCCCACGCAGGAACCCCTACGGACACGAATGGTCTTAGACCACGCACAATCCCTACCCACCGACCGTGAGCTGGTGCAGCGCTTCCAGGCCACCGGAGACCAGGCCGCCTTCGACGAACTGGTCCGGCGGCATTCCGGACGTGCCTACCAGATTGCCTTCGGCTTCCTGGCCAGCCGGGAGGATGCGGAGGAAGTGGTCCAGGATGCCTTCCTGCGCATCTACCGCCATTTGCCCCGCTTCCGGGGAGACGCCGAGTTCACCACCTGGATGTACCGGATCGTCACCAACCTCTGCAACAACAAATACCGTTGGAACAAGGTCCGGGGCGCAGGACGGCACATGAGCGTGGATGCCCCTCTGGAATCCCATGTCAGCTCCGGCGACGCTCCCCAGAAGCTGGAGCTGCCGGACGAACGGATGCGCCCCGATCACCAGGTGGCCTTCGAGGAGATGCGCACCCGCCTGGAAGAGGCCATGCAAAAACTCCCGGACGCCTACCGCCAGGCCGTCCTCCTCCGCAATGTGAAGCAGCTGGACTACGACCAGATCGCCGACCTCCTCCATTGCGCCGTGGGCACCGTGAAATCCCGCATCAACCGAGGCCGGGAAATCCTCCGTCAGGCTCTGGGATGGGAATGACACCCCGCCTGCCAGCCCTCCCCTTTTTTTGCTTTACCCCCCCGCTTTTTTCTTTCCCCGGACGCCGGGTGCTTCCTTCCCCTGCGACTATGACTTCCCTCCCCTCCCCCCACGCAAACTCGGACGCCTCCCGCGAACAGGCAGACCGTCAGTTGGATTCCCTGCTGGAGGCCTGGATGACGCCCCCGGAAGGCCTCGCCCAGAGAATCTGCGACCGCTGCCGGGACGATGCCGGGGAGGAGGCGTTCCTGCGCCCCGCCGTCTACCCCCGCCGCCGAAACTGGGGACAGGTCATCCTCTCTTTGGCGGCCTGCCTCTGTCTGCTGGCCAGCCTGACTGTGCTTCTCCGGGAACGGCCCCAGGTGGCGGGAGAGCGGGAAGCCGTTTCGGTCATGGCGGCTGCTCCTGCCCTGGGAAGCGTACCCCGGGCTTTCTCCCAGGAGGCTCCGGTCCCGGCGGCCTCCCCCAGAGTGGCCTCCCTGCCTGCGCCGGCGGCTGTCCCGGCTTCCCAGGAGGCGGCTCCCAGGGTGGCTTCCTCCCATTCCCTGCGGGAGCAGGGCTTCTCCTTCCAGGATGATCTTTCCCTGCGTCGTCGTCGCCTCGTTTCTCCTCCCCAGAATGTGACGGCGGTTTCCGCCCAGGGTGGTTTTCCGGAAGGGGAATTGGCCTCTCATGTTTCTCCTCTTCCGGTGGCGGAGCAGAAGGTCACCCATGTGTGGCTGGCTTCCTCCAAGTTTTCGCCGGAGAAGCTCGAGGATTTCCTGAAGAAGAATCCGGTGCTGGCCCGGGGAAGCGCCGTGCCCGACGAACAGGGCATCTTCACCGTCTCCCTCCTGGCCATGGACACGGAAATCCAGTACACGGTGGATGTGCTCTTCGGGGAACTCCACTGGAAACTTCTCTCTCCGGATTCCCCCCAGCCCGGGCAGAGGGAAAACACTCCCGTCACCGGAAAGCCCATTCGCTACACCATGAAAATCATCCCCCAGAAGTGAAAAAGTGATGGTTTAGCAGTCCCCGAAGTGAAAGAAACCGCCATGGAGCCGGTAGTTGGCTCCGTGACGGTTTTTTTCTTTTTCTCATTCCTCCCTTCCCGTTCCTCCCCAACATGAACATCGAGACTCCCGCCGAAAAGAGAAGCAAGTATCCCCTGATTGTAGGCGCCATTGCCCTGGTGGCCCTTCTGGGCTTCCTCTATGCCTGTTTCCACTCCTCCACCGAGAAGCCCCGCCCTCTGCTGACTCCCGAGGAATTCGAGGCGAAGATGGACGAGGTCACCCTGAATATTCCGGAACTTCTCAATGAATCCGAGGGGAGTCTCCTCAGCCGCTGCATTTTCTCCCTCAAAGAAACCCGCATCCAGGTCCCCTATCACCGCCGCAAGCGCTTCATCGCCGTGACTCCGGAGGAGGAGGCCATCCTGGGGCAGGACAGCGTCCGGCAGATGGAGGCCATGGATCACTAGTGTCCGGTAAAAATGAGGTGGGAACGAATTTTTAGTCGAAGAATCCC
>JAEDNW010000051.1:0-14839 GCA_016302315.1 Lentisphaeria bacterium | reverse complement strand
CCACAGTGCCCTGGAGGGTCAGTCCCCATTTGTCGCCCTCGTATTCCCGGTATTCCAGGAGGGGGATCTGGAGGAGGCAGTGTTCCTCCTGGGGATCCGGGGGCTCGGGCCATTGGAAGGATTCCCAGATCCGGTCGTAGATGCGGATGGCGCCGGGGGCGTGGAGGAGATTGCGGAAGGAGAGGGGCGGCCCGCTGAGCCGGAGATTGTCGAAGATGATGTGGAAGGGGCGGAAGAGGATCTTCAGGTTCGCCGACATGGTGCCCCGGGACTCGGGGAGAATCCCTTCCAGATGGGAGAAGAGAAGCTGGGTCTCCGTGAGATGGAAATCCGCCGAGATGGAGTCGAAGAGGATCTGCTTCATCTTCATCCGGGGCATTTCCACAGAGCCCTCTAGCTGCCAGGGAAGCTTTTCCCAGTCCCAGGAATCCCGGGGATTGAGCATGGGGTGCCGGGGCATGATGAAGGTGAAGCGGGCGGGCTTCTCCGGATCCTGGCATTGGAACCATCCCAGCAGGAAGTTCTCCGGGAGGGAGAGGGGGGCCTTCAGGAGGGGGAAGAGGAGTTCCGGGCGCAGCAGAAGCTCTCCCTGGGGAATCTGGAGGGTGGATTCCTCCGGGGTCCACAGAAGGGTGATCCGGGCGGAAAGGGCCTCTTCCTCTCCCTGGGTGATTTTGGGGTGAATCTGAAGGGCCAGGGGTGCGTCGGCGCCCTGGGGATGGGCGGTCTCCAGATGGAGGGAGATCCGGGTGGCATTGCTGTCCCCCAGGTGAGAGGTGGCATCCAGAGTCAGGAGGCCATCCCGGGTGGATCCCTTCAGCTCCAGGTCCGTCAGCGGGAATTTGCCCAGGGTGCTGCGGGGCTGTCCCAGGGAGAGGGTGGCGTTCCAGCGCCGCCAATCCTTCCAGGGCGAGGGGGCGATGGCCAGCGTCAGGTGGGCGTCGGAGAAGGCCTCCAGGGGAGTGTCCCGGTTTTCCAGAAGTTCCAGCTTGTGCAGTAGATCCCGGACATTGAGGTCGCCCTCCAGGGATCCCTGGAAGGTCTGGTCCTTCAAGGCAAAGAGCATCTCTCCCTGGAGGCTATGGGGCGTCTTGTCCTCCCATCCTTCGGGGGCGAAGGTCAGCTGGAGATCCTGGAGGAGAAGATTTTTCTGCTGCAGGGTGAGGGTGCCGGAGACCTGGGGCAGGAGGAGATTGCGGAGGCGGAGGTCCTGGGTGGAGAAGGAGAGGGTGGGCTGGGGGGCGCGCAGATCCCAGGAGGTGGGGGGCAGGGTGCCCTGGAAGTCCAGCGGGTTGGAGAAGAGGACCCAGGGAGGAAGGAGAGAGGGGGAAAGCCCGGCCAGCCACAGGATGGTGCGGGGCATGCACGTGGCCTGCACTTCTCCCTGGATGGTCCTGGCCAGAAGGTCCGCCTGCCCCTGGCAATGGAGGAACTCTCTGGCATTGTAAGTGATATGGAGCTCTTCCAGGGAAAAGATGCTCTGGAACAGCCGGAACTTCCCCTGGGCCCGGGAGATGTTCCGCCCCAGGATCTCCCCGTTGCTCATGGCAACCTGCCCGGCAAGGGCCAGGGTTTCCGGCTCCCGAAGACTGCCGGTGAGACGCAGGGAGAGGGAGGTGTCGCCGGCCCGGCGGAGAAGTTCGGGAAGACGGAAGAGAAGGCCGGAGGCAGGAAGGGACTGGACCAGGGAAGCCCCTGGCTCCTGGGAGGCCTCCGCTACGTCCGAAGAGGCCTCCGCTACGTCCGAAGAGGCCTCCGCGGTTTGGGGAACCGGGGGCGCCTTGGGCTCCTGGAGGGAGGGAAGGAGGGTGGCCAGGGTTTTCAGGGGATCCTCTGTGGCATCCAGGTCGGTGAGACGAACCTGGAGGGAGAGGCGCTGGCCCTCCAGGTTACCCTCCAGCTGGGCCAGCAGGGTCTGGGGCAGGGTCAGGAGGAATTGGCCGGACAACGGGGAGAAGCCGAGTAAGGTTTCCTCTTCCGAGGCGGGATCCTTCAGGCTCAGGACGGCTTCGCCTTCGGTGAAGGTGATCTCCCGGGGGATGAATTTGCCTCTCAGCAGCGGAAGGGGGCGGAAGGAGAGGTGGGCTGTGGGCAGGAGCAGACCCCCTTTTCCCTGGGGCAGGAGAAATTCCACCTCCACGTCGTTCAACTCCAGCCCTGTGATCAGATTTCCCTGCATGGCCCGGATGCGGCAGGAGCCTCCCTCGGGGGTGAAGGAGTCCGTCAGCATCTGCCGGAAGGCCTGGGGGTAGCCGAAGAGGGCAGGGGCCGCCACCAGGAGCAGAAAGAGGGCCGCGGCCAGGGCCAGAAGCAGGAGAAAGCCCCGGGTAAACCAGCGTCTCCAGGAGGATTGAGAGGAACGGGGGGAGTCCATGCAGGGGCAGGGGGATCAGGCTAGCGTTTGGCGGGATTCCGGTTCTGGGCGGGGGTGAGATACCCGTTGTCCCGCCCCTGGGAACGTCCGTCCTTGTCGTAGTGCCGTGTGGTGCCGGAGGAGTTGGATTCGCTGCGCCCCTGGGAACGTCCGTCCTTGTCGTAGTAGCGTGTGGTGCCGGAGGAGTTGGATTCGCTCCGCCCCTGGGAACGTCCGTCCTTGTCGTAGTAGCGGGTGGTGCCGGAGGGGGAGCTCACGGCCCGTCCCTGGGAACGCCCGTCCTTGTCGTAGTAGCGGGTGGTGCCGTCCGGGGAAGTCACGGAGCGTCCGGTGTAGACGCCGTTCTGGTCGTAGTGACGGGCCACGCCGTCGTTGCCGATCTCCGTGCGGCCGGTGGAACGCCCGCTGCTGTCATAGTGACGGATGGTCTTGGCAGAGAGGGGAGTGAGACAAAGGCACAGGAGCAGAAGGGAAGCGAGAGGGAAGAGGTGGCGGGAATGGGACATCGTCTTTTCCTCCTGGGGTTGCATTTGTTATAACTATCTTGTGTGCAAGAAGTTATAATGAATCACGAAAGCGCCTCGTCCAGAATGGCGAGGGCGGTCTGGACTTCCTGGGACGTGAGTTTCAGGGAGGGGAGAAGCCGCATGACTCCCTTTCCGGCGGTGAGGGTGAGCAGGCCCTTTTCCCGGCATTTGGCGGCCACCTCCGGGAGTGCCTCGTCCAGCTGGATTCCCAGGAGCAGGCCCAGTCCCCGGACATCCCGGATGACGGGATGGCGTTTTTGCAGTTCCTCCAGCCCCTGGCGGAGGGCGGCACTTTGTATACGCACATTTTCCAGAATATTCTCCTGGTCGAAGGCATCCAGGACGGCCAGTCCGGCGGCGGTGGACAGGGGATTTCCACCGAAGGTGGAGCCGTGGGTCAGCCCCGGCTGGTGGAGCTGGGCCAGTTCCTGGCTGAGCTGGAAGCAGGCCAGGGGGATGCCGTTGCCCAGGGCTTTGGCGGTGGAGAAGGCGTCGGGGCGGATGCCGTACTGCTGGAAGCAGAAGAAGCTTCCGGTGCGTCCCATGCCGGTCTGCACTTCGTCCAGCAGCAGAAGCAGTTCCTTCTGGTCGCAGAGCTGGCGCAGGCCCTGGAGGAATTCCCGGGTGGCGGGATAGACGCCCCCTTCCGCCTGGACGGGTTCCAGGAGGATGGCGCAGGTGCGGGGGGTGATGGCCTGGGCCACGGCCTCCAGGTCGTTGTAGGGAACGGTGACAAATCCCGGCATGTCCGGCTCCATGCCCTGGCGGAAGATGGGCTGTCCGGTGGCGGCCAGGGTGGCCAGGGTGCGTCCGTGGAAGGAGGTGTGGAAGACGATGATCTCATGGCGTTCCCCGTGGCGGGAACCCCAGAGTCTGGCGGTCTTGATCATGCCCTCGTTGGCCTCCGCTCCGGAGTTGGCGAAGAAGACCTTGCCCTGGATCCCTTTCTGGGAGAGGCGCATGGCCAGGCGGGGGGCGTTGAGGTTGCAGAAGATGTTGGAGCAGTGCATCAGGGTAGACGCCTGCCGGGCGATGGCCTGGGAGACCCCGGGATGGCAGTGGCCCAGGCTGCAGACGCTGATGCCGGTGGTGAAGTCCAGATATTCCCGCCCGTCCAGATCCCACAGTTTGGAGCCTTCTCCCCGGACCATGATGGGGGCGGAGAAGTTGTAGGTGGGGACCATGGCGTCACGATAGAGGGCGCGGATTTCTTCGGAGGTGGGGGTCATGAGAGGCGAGGGGAGAGTTTCTTGGGGCGGGAAAGACGGGTCATTCTCCGGGATGGAGGATGGTGTCGTCAAAGAAATTGGCGCCCATTCCGGCATCCACCACCAGGGTCTGGGCGTTGATGCCGCTGGCCCGGGGCGAGAGGAGGAAGAGGGCGGTGTCGGCGGCCTCCCGGGTCTCCAGGGCCCGGTGGCGCATGGTGGCCTTCTCGGCGAAGAGGTAGGCGTCCACGTATCCGGGAATGCCGGCGGAGGCGCTGGTCTTCAGGGGGGCGGCCCCCACGGCGTTCACCCGGATTTCCGGAGAAAGGGAATGGGTGAGGGACTTGGCCAGAAAGACAACCGTGGAATCCAGGGCGGCCTTCACTGGCCCCATGTAGCCATAGCTCTCCGCCGCCATGCGGGTGGAGGAGATGGACATGGTGACAATGGAGGCGTCGGGGGCCAGCAGCGCCTGGAGGGCGTGGCACATCCGGGGCAGGGAGAGGCAGGAGATGTCCAGTGCCTGGAGGAAATCCTCCCGGGGGATCTGGTGGAAGGGGAGGAGGCCCTGGGAGTAGTTGGCGAAGGCCACGGAGTGGAGAATGCCGTCCAGCCGGGAGGTATGGCCGGCGACCCATTGGGCCATGGCAGGGAGTTCCTCCGGGTGTTCCAGGTCGCAGGGGAAGGCCAGGGCCTCCGGGCCGATGAGGCTCCGGTTCTTCTCCAGGAGTTCCTGGTTGCGGAAGAGATAGAGGACATGGGCCCCCGCCTCCCGCAGGCCCTGGGCCACATGCCAGGCAATGCTCCGGCGGTTGGCCACCCCCGCCACCAGAATCCATTTCCCCTCAAGCTGCAGAAAGTCCATGGCGCCGGGGTCCTAGATGCGAGGCGGGGGCTGGACCATTTCCAGGGCGATCCGGATCTGGTTGTCCACTTCCGTGACCCCGGGAATGGCCCGGGCCGCCTGGGCCGCCAGATGGGCCGCCGCCGGCGTGGTGGTGGCCCCCAGAAGGGTGATCCGCCCGTTTCCGTCGGCCTGGACATCCAGGAAGGCCAGGGAAATCTTCTGCTCCACCAGGAGGACACTGGCCACCTTCTGGGCCAGAAGCCGGTTCTCCAGCAGGGGACGGGCCTTTTCCTCCTGTTCCGGGGTGATCCTGCGCTGCATCTGGTCGGCCAGGAAGTCCACCAGCTGCTCCTGGGAGAGGCTGGCGGTGTTCACCGTGAGGTCGTAGAGGGAGGCGTCCTCCCAGGCCTCGTTGAAATGGAAGTGGCAGAATCCCGCCCGGTCGGCATCGCATTTATGGGCTAGCCGGTTGGCGGTGTCCGTGTCGTAGCCGTATTCCTGCTGGATGGTGCGCACCCGGTAGTCCAGGGGGGCCACCAGGCGCACCCGGAGGCAGTTGGGCAGATCCTTGAGGAGGAGGTGGGCGCCCCGCCCCAGGATGATCACATTCCCCTCCCGGGCCGCCTGGAGCATGACGGTCTTGAGATAGAGGAGGTAGACATCCTGGTCCGGGGAGAGGGAGGAGAAGAAGCCGGGCTTCCGCTCATCGTAGCGCTGGAAAAGCTTGGATTTCAACCCCGCCTCCAGGAGACGTCTCTCCAGTTCCTCCTTGTTAAGGACGGTGGCCCCCAGGCGCTTGGCCAGGGATTCTCCGGCTGCGGCGCTCCAGGCACCGTGCTCCCGAGCAATGGTGAGAATGGACATGGGCTTCTCCTTGTTTGGGGGGTGAGGGAAGGGCGGAAAATCAGGAGGCGGCGGATTTCTCCGGGGAGCGGGCCACGGACTGGATGAACTGCCGGGCCCGTTCCGCCGGCCACCACTCCTGCCCCTTGGGGGTGAGGAATCCGCAGTGGCCTCCGTCCTTGGGAATCTCCAGATAGAAGCAGGGATTGTCCTGCGCCTTCTGGATAGGGAAGCAGTTGGGGGTGAGGAGGGGGTCGTTGACGGGATTGATCAGCAATGCGGGCACCCGGATCTTCTCCAGGTGGGGGAAGGCGCTGGAGGTGCGGTAGTAGTCCTGGGCGCTGGAAAATCCCAGGAGAGGCGCAGTGAAGGCCTGGTCGAATTCCTGGAAACTGCGGGCCTTCATCACGGGGGCCAGATCCAGCTCCGGGAAGTTCCTGGCCATGGCCTCCGCCCGCTGCTTGAGCTTCCGGACAAAGTGCTTTTCGTAGATGCCGAAAAGGGCCCGGTGGCTGGCCTGGATGGAGGCGGCGCTGTCAATGGGGGCACAGACGCCCACGGCGGCCCGCACCTCCGGGGGAACCATGGCCCACTCCCGCCCCAGATACAGGAAAATCAGGTTGGCCCCCATGGAAAATCCCGCCAGGTAGATCTTCCGGTAGCCTCTGGCGCAGGCGGTGGTGATCACCTGGTGGAGGTCCCCGGTGGAGTTGTTGCTGGTGATGTGGAGGGTCTGGTTGTCCACCTGCCCCGTTCCCCGGTAGTTCCAGGCCAGGCAGTCCACGCCGATTTCCCGGAAGGCATGAACCATGGAGAGGCAGTAGTGCCGCCGGGTGTGGCCGCAGAGTCCATGGCAGAGGATGAGGAGTTCCTCTGTGGGGGAGTCGCACTTGGCCCAGTCCAGATAGAGGTAGTCTCCATCGTCCAGGGGAAGTTTCTCCCTTTCATAGTCCACCTGGGGGGCCTTGAGGAAGTAGCTGGGATAGATGGTCTGGAAGTGTCCCCCTAGATGCACAGGGGAACGGTAGGAGGAGGAGGCAAGGAAAGGCATGGGAGGCGGGAAAGAGAGACGGCCTTCCTTCCTCCCTCCGGCGGGGCCGGGAGCACAGGCGCAGGAGGGGGGGGGAGGGAAGGTGGGCTTGGGGGAGAAGCCCTCTCCGTCAGCGGGAGAGGAGGAGCGTGGTGGCGTCCGGGTGGAGAAGCCGTCGATAGGCCTCCTGGTACTGGCTGTAGAAGCGCAGGGGGGTCACGCCGGGTTCCATCTCCACGGAGAGAATGAACTGGAGGGTCTGGGGAACGCCTGCCGCAGCCTGGGGCTGGGTGGTGTGACGCCAGGAAATGCTGCCTGCGCCGTCCGGGGCCTTCCAGTGGAAGTCCGCCGGCACCATCAGGAGGCGGGGATACTGGGGCGGCAGCTCCACGTCCAGATGAATCTCGCTGCTCTGCACCTCGCTCCGGTAGAGGGGATGATACTGGCGGGGCGCCTTGGCGTAGGAGAGGGCGCTGGAGAGCCCCACGGGAAGGCGTAGGTAGCAGAAGTCTCCCTCCATGGTGGCGCAGTGCTCCAGCTCCACCGCATAGGAGATCTGGCCGGGATAGAGATGGAAATCCGTGGTCAGATCCGGGGTGACGGGATGGGCGTCCTGGGCGATGCCGCTGACCAGCTGGGCGTAGTGGCGGCGCCGCTCCTCCGGGGTCATCCACTGGTAGCGCTTCCGGGTGCGGCCAAAGGCACTGCCCTGGATGCTCTCCTGCACCGTGAGAAGGGCGGAGCCGTCTTCCCGCACCTGGAGTTTCCAGTGGCTGACAGGATGGTCCCGCATTTCCTCCGGAAGCTTCATGGTGCGCAAATCCCCCTTCTCCAGGGAAAGCAGGAGGCAGTGATGGAAGGCGCTGGTGCCGAACTGGGCGAATTGGCTCTGGTCGTTGAACCAGATCTCCTCCTTGTCCAGGGTAACCGCCACCAGCCAGTTGTCAAAGAGGTAGGGGGTGGGGTATTTCCGGTAGTAGAATTGGAGGGGGGTGGCCTTGGGGGTGGCGGTGGCCAGGTAGAGGCGTGGCTGGAAGCCCAGGGCCTTCAGGAGAGCCTGGTAGAGGATGGCCCGGTCGGCGGAATGCCCGTATCCGTCCCGCGCGGTGATTTCCGGGGCGGAGAGGCAGGCCAGAGGCAGATCGTGGAAGGCGGGGTCGGTCTCCCGGATGTTCTGCTCCATCCATTCCCGCACCTGGACCAGCTTCTCCTGGGGAGGAAGGGACTGGAAGGGCTCCACCACTTCCCGGATGAGGGAACCGCCGTCTCCCAGGGTCTCCACAGTCCTCCGCAGCGCCGTGGCGTAGCGCTCCCAGTCGCCGGCGGAGCAGACCACGCTGGGCAGATAGGCATAGGCGGGGGGACGGGAAGGCTCCTGGTGGACCCGGGGAATGTCCTGGGCGATGAAGCTATGGCGCACCATGTCGTCGGGCAGGGAGAAGCGCCGGTGTTCCAGGGAGAGGGGTTCCGGGGTGTCCTGCTGGAGATCCATCCATCCCCGGGCCAGATAGTCCACCTGGGGTTCCAGGGAGCGGGGGGACAGGATGTCCAGGGACCACTGGCGTACGGGGTCGCTGCCCCGGAGGCAGGCGCTGAAAGAGAAGAAGGGGCGGTTGCGGACGGTCCGCAGAATCTGGAGTTCCACCAGGCTTCCCACCTGGACTCCGGGCAGGTTCAGCACCAGGAGTTTTTCGGCGGGATAGCGGGGGGCGGAGGCCACCCAGGGGGCGTCCAGGATGTTGATGTTTTCCGGGGGCGTCTCCAGGACTTCCTCGCCGTTGGTGACCTTGGCCACCAGGATCTCCACCTCCTCCCAGGCGGGATTGAAGGGGAAGGTGGCATCGGCGGCCTCAATGCCCGCGTAGGTCTCCACCCGGTATTTCCGGGTCTGCTCTACGGTCCAGCTGACGGGGGAGAGGAGGTGGATGATGGTGCGGCTCTCCAGGACATCCAGATCCGGCTGGGCTTCCTGCACGGCCTCCTCCTCCTGGATTTCCTGGGGGGGATCCTGGAAGCGGAGGATGGCCATCTTCCGGTTGTCGGCTTCCATCTGGGCCAGGGCGGTCTTCATCTTGCCGTATTCCTCGGGGGAGAGGCGCATGGCCTGGGTGGCGTAGGCCCCCTGGAAGTGGAGGATGCCCTGGCGGGCCTCCAGGCTGCGGCTCACGAAGAACCCCTCTTCCTCCCACTGGGAGTAGCTGGGGGCGGCCACCAGTTCCAGGCTCACAGGCAGATCCAGGAGTATCTCCTCAAAGAGGGAACTGGTGAAGTCCGCCTCCAGGGGGAAGCGCCGCTGATCCAGGGAGGCGTGGGAGAACACCATCATGGGCATGCCGAAGGCGTTGGCCAGCTGGGGCAGTTCCAGCAGGGCGTTCTTCCCCTGGCTCCGCTCCGGGGTGCCGTCCGGCAGGCGGGAGGTGATGAGGGCCTCCGGCACCTGGTAGGTGAGGGTGGCCTCCAGGGGCTGGGAAAGATCCTGGAGATCCTGGGGCTTCAGTTCCAGGCGGGTCAGGGTGGCGCCGGGGAGGGCGGAAGCCAGCTGATGCTGGAAGAAGAGGCGCCGCTCTTCCGGGGCGATCTCCAGGAAGAAGTTCCGGTACATGTTGTCCGGCACTCCCTGGAAGAAGAGGGTGGTGCGCAGCAGGAGGTCGCCCTCCTGGGTGAGCTTGCCCCGGGTCTCCAGGGCGATCTGGTTCTCCTCGCAGGAAGGCACCGGGGAGCGCCGCAGGGGATCTCCCTGGGGCGTGGCCACCAGGTAGCTCTTGTCGGAGAGATAGGCGGGGAAGGGATCCCGGGTGTTGCTGGCGGTGGGATCCATGAGACGCCAGGGCTCCCCGGCCTCCCTGCGGCAGGCCACCACCGCATGGTTGAAGAAGGGCTGGGGCACCTCGTCGTCCTTGGGATAGCCCACATGGATGAGGACGGGATGGGCCTCGAAGCCGGCGCAGCGCAGCATGGCCACCAGGAGAGCCGCCTTGTCCCGGCAAACTCCTGCTCTCTGGCTGAAGGTGAGGGTCACATCGTGGGGCTCGTAGCCCGGGGCGGTGTCCTCCAGGGTGAGGCCCATGTAGCGCACCTTCTGGGAGACGAAGTGGAAGAGGGCCAGGATCTGTGCCTCCTCATCCTGGCAGTCCTGGAGCAGGGAGCGGGTGGTGGCCTCCAGGGCTTCGTCGGTGGCCAGATGGGGTTCGCAGAGCTGGTCGTACCACCGGGAGACCTCTCCCCAGTCCTGGAAGGTGCTCACCAGCACCCGCTGGGTGACCGCGTAGGCGGGGGGCATGTCGGGCTCGGGGAAGTACTGGGGCACGTTCCGCACTTCCCAGGTGTGGAGAACCGTTTCCTCCTCCTCGGCGGTTTTGTAGAGGGGGCCGCCGTCCAGGGGATTCTTCACCACCATGCTGCGCAGGGGAAGGGCCTTGGGCGCCTTCAGCTCCACCTTGGCGTGGAGGATGGGACTGTCGCTCTCCAGGGGGAAGATGTCGCTGAAGCTTCCGGGCACCCGGGGTTTCAGGGTCTCGTCCACGTAGACCGCCCGGAGAATGTCGCCGGGCTGGAGGGCAGGGACGGCCACCTGGATGATTCTCTGGTTCGGGTCGAAGATGTTGGCGTTCATCTGGGAGGACTCGGTCTGCTCCTGGGTGCAGGTGGCCAGATCCAGGGGCATGACGGTGCCGTCGGGGCGGAGGATCTGGACCAGGGAGATCTTGGCCCGGGCGTAGCTGGCGTTGTAGTAGCTGGTGAGGACTCGCTGGAGTTCCCCGCCGGCCAGGGTCATGATCTTCACCGCATGGTCATCCACCTGGAGGAAGGTGCCGTCCGGCTGATACTGGAGCCGCACCACCTTGTCCAGGATCACCGTGTCCGCATTGGGATACTTTTCCTGGGTGATGTCGGCCCCCAGGCGGATCAGAGTCTCCGGGGAGAGGAAGCCCTGATCCGAATCCTCCCAGGTCATGGCCGGCAGGAACGGGGTGAGCCACAGTGCCAGGGCAAGAAGCAGGAAGAGGCGATAGGGTTTGGGCATGATAGTCTGATGAAGGGGTTAATGGCGGGAGAGTCTGGCCAGGGCCACCAGTCCGCCGATTTGATAGAGCAGATTGGGCAGCCAGATCAGGAACTCGGGATGGAGTTCCGGATGGCGCACCAGGGCGTCGCACAGCAGGATGACGCCGTAGTAGGCCAGGGCCATGCCCAGGCAGATCAGGAGGCCGCTGGAGGTTTCGCTGCGGCGGTTCCGGATGCCGAAGGGAATGCCCAGCAGCAGGAAGGCCAGGGGCGAGAAGGCCAGGGCCAGCCGATAGTGGAACTCATACCAGTGCCGTGAGACGGAATTGCCCTGGCTGCGGTTCCAGAGCAGATCGCCGAACAGCATGGTCACCGGCATCATCTTGAGCTTGCGCCCCAGGGACTTCCTGTCCTGGATGGTGCCATATTCCAGGTGCAGGGTCAAGGTCTCCCCCGCCAGAAACCCCGGTGTCTTTTCCCCGGTGGCGCCGGCGGCCTGCGGTTCCTCCGGGGGGGCGGACTGGGGCGCCTCGCCGGGAAGGGCCTGCTGGGCGATGGTGAAACGGTATAGGGTCAGCTGAAGATCCCGCTCCTCGGGATGCACCTGGACCCGGGCCGCCTCTGCGGTGATGGCCCGCAGGGATTCCCCTCCCTTGCCCAGCTGGTAGATATGCACATCCCGCAATAGCCCGCTCTCCGGATCCTTGGCGCCAATCCGGACGGATACCTGCTGCCCCGCAAGTGTGGTGCTGGCCCCGGGTTCCAGCAGGGCCAGGGAATTCTCCCCCATGGTCTGCCATTTCAGCAGTTCCCCCTCGTAGCGCAGGGCGGGAGCCGCCACCATGCCCAGCCATACCCCTGCTCCGCTGAGAAGCAGGGCCAGGGCCAGCCCCGGGGCGGTGATCTGCCACAGGCTGACTCCGGAGGCCTTCAAGGCCACCAGCTCGTTGTCCGCACTCATTCGGCTGAAGACCAGCACCGTGGAAACCAGGATGGAGAAGGGAAGGGCGTAGCGGAGGACGTCCGGCAGGAGGCAAAGGAGGATCTTGGCCATGACTTTCGGGGAAAGCCCGTTGGCCAGCATGGCAAAGATGCGGAAGAGATGGGCGGACATCATGACGAAGGTCAGGATGCCCAGGGCCATGAGCAGGGTGCCAAGGAGATTCTTGGCGATGGTGCCGTTGATGATCCGCATGGAGGGTGGGGGATGCGGGAAGAGGGGGGAGAGGAAAGGTGCCTTCTCCCGCCCCTCGTCCCTCCCGCCGGTGGGGAGGGATCCGGCCTGGGCCGGCCGCTAGAAGGAGTAGTCGATGCTGAAGTGGAAGCGGCCGCTTCTGCCGTCCAGGTGGTCACCCTGGGTGAGGACAGGGAAGCCATAGTCCAGCCGGATGGGGATCTGGCGGAACTGGACTCCGATGCCCAGGGAGGCGTTCAGGTCTCCCAGATCGGCGTCGAAGGAATCCCACCAGACATTGCCCACATCGCAGAACAGCTTCAGGAACATGAAGTTCTTCACGGGCTTGATCAGCTCCGCCGTGCCCACCAGCATGGTCTGGCCGCCAATGGAGTTCTCGTTCCGGTTCACCGGGCTGACATCATGGCGCTTGAAGCCCCGGAGGGTGCCGTAGCCGCCGGCGAAGTACCGGTCGAAGATCTTGATGTCATCCCCGCTGAGATGCTGGGCCGTGTGGGCGTCGGCGGAGAGCCGCAGGAAGACATCCTTGTAGAAGGGATGGTAGGATTCCACGCCGGCGTGGAATTTGAGGTAGTCGGCATAGCTGCCCAGGGCCCGGGTGATGTATTCGGCGTCCAGCATGACCCGGCTGCCCCGGTTGGGGAAGACATAGTGGTTCCGGGTGTCCCGGACCATGGAGAAGACCAGGCGGTTGGCAAAGTCCCCTCCCTCGTCCCGCCGCATGGAGTAGTTCCTGCCCTTGGGGAAGCGGACATTGTCCGGGTAATCCCCGTCGTCCTCGTCAAACTCCTCCTCGTCATCCAGGTTGGAGATCTGGATGTGCTCCAGGCGGAGGCCGGTGGAGAGGCGCCAGTATTCGGTGTGATTGGGGAGGAAGGGGAGATGGAAGGCCACGGGCCATCCCAGGGAGATGGCGTATCCCACGTGCCGTTCGTCGTACTGGTCTTCGTAGCGGGTGTTGAGGAAGAGTTCGTTGGTCAGGTCGAAGGGGCCGTCGAAGAGGGAGGGTTCGGTGAGGGAGATGCTCACGTTGGTGGTGTCGGACCCCACGGCCACGTAGGCCCGCATCCGCTGTCCGTCCCCTTTGGGCTTCTCTCCCTGGAGGAGCTTGGAGAGGCTGAAGTTGGTCTCGGAGAGTTCCAGGAAGCCCAGGACGGAGTCTTCGCTGGAGAAGGCGGCGCCCACGGAGATGGAGCCGGTGGGCTTTTCCTTGACCTCGATGGAGAGGTTGCGGCGGGTGGGAAGAATGCTGGGCTTGGCCAGGACTTCCACGCTCTCGAAGTATCCCAGATTCTCCAGGCGGTTCTTGGTCTGCCGGATTTTCCGGCTGTCCGCCAGATCGTCCTCGAAGATGGCCAGTTCCCGGCGGATCACATGATCCCGGGTGTAGGTATTGCCCACGATGCTGATTTCATCGATGCGGCTCACCTCACCCTCCTGGATGTGGTAGGCAATGTCCACGGTGTGGGTGTCGGGATTCTTCTTCAGCTCGGGGAGGAAGCGCAGATCCAGGTAGCCCAGTCCCTCGTAGAGGCCCTTCATGGCCTCCAGATCCTGGCTGGCCACGGTGGAGGAGTAGGTCTCCCCGGAAACCAGGGCGGCCTTGGCCAGCAGCTCCTCCTGGGTGAAATTCTGATTGCCCTGGAAGGTGCGCTTCCCCAGAACATAGGGCTGCCCCTCCTGGATGTGGTAGACAATTCGCACCCAGGAACGCTCCTCGTCCAGATACTCCTCGTCCACCTTCACCACCTGGGCGTCCAGATAGCCGCGCTGGGCGTAGAGGGAAAGGATGCGCTCAATGTCCAGATTCCGGTAGTTGGGATTGTAGTAGTTGCCCAGACGGAAGATGTACCGCCACCAGGGACGCTTGGTCATCAGGGCATCCCGCAGCTCCCCGTCCTCGATGGCCAGATTGCCCGTGAAGGCGGTCCCCTTCAGCTTGGCTCTGGGGGCTTCCTCCACCACAAAGGTCAGCACCAGCTCGCCCGGTCTTTCGGGATCCCCCTCCAGACGCTGGCTGACCCGGGTGCCATACCGCCCGGCCTTCTCATACTTCTCCAGAATGCGCTTGCGGTCCGCGGCCTGGGCCACTTCGTCCACCAGCTCCCCGGGCTTGCTCTGGGCATGAACCAGCAGCGTCTTGGTCTTGATGGTGGCGTTGCCTTCCACTTCCACCCGGGAAAGCTTCTGCCGCAGGCTGAGCAGAAAGGCCACCTGGAGAGAGCCGTCCTCCCGGTCGGAGATCTTGGTCTGGACGTCGTCAATGCCCCGAAGTTTCAGCAGGGCGGCCACGTCCTGGGAGAGCTGAGGCATGGAGAGAGGCTCCCCCACCTTGCTGCCAATGGTGGCGTAGACCAGCTGTTCCAGGGCCTCCTGGTTGGCGGTCCCGCTTAAGTCCACGACCTGAATCCGGGTGACCCGCTCCGCTGCCTGGAGACCCAGGATGAGCAGGGTGGCCAGAAGCGCCAAAAATGCTTTCTTCATGAAATCTTGCTCCTAGAAGTGAGATAGGGAGAAAAGGGAAGGAAAACGGGGATACTTTACCCTGTATTCTTCACTTTGCCCCAGGGATGACCAAAGGGTAAGAATGGGGGAAATCTATGGGCGCGCCAGCAGGAATGGGAAGAACCGCAAGGGGGGCGGACGTAGTGCCAAGGGTTTCCCCGGGGAGGCTATGCCGCGCCCGCATGGGCGCCAAATTTCCCTGTGGCTGGCTGAGCCGGGGGCACGGGGTATCCCCCGCCTTGACGGCCCCCCCCCTCTGGGGGCAGGGGGCATCCTCATGAACCCCGTTTACGGGGTGGGAGGAT
>JAEDNW010000050.1:0-14985 GCA_016302315.1 Lentisphaeria bacterium | reverse complement strand
GGGTCAAGGGCTCGGTCGGCGCCGGCGACGCCTTCTGCGCCGGTACGCTTTACTCGCTGTTGAAGGGGTTTGACCCCGAGAAGACGCTGCGTCTGGCTTCGTGTTCGGCGGCGATGAATCTGACCGTCTCCGATTCGATCGGCGGTGCCCGGGGCTACGAGGAGACGATGGCGCTGGAGACGCGCTTTGCACGCCGTCCGTGACGGCAGGGAGGAAAACGGATATGAAAAGCAACTTTGCCGACCAGCCCCTGTTCCCCGCGCCGGGGAAGACGCCGCGTGATGACACGGCGGCGGTGATGAAGTTCTACCGGTTGCCGAAGGCCTTTCCTCCGGCGGCGCTGGCCGAGGCCCGGGAGGCCGAGGCCGCCCGCCAGGCTGCGGCTTCCCCCGCTCCTGTGCAGAAGAGCACGCCGCCCCCTGCCCCCAAGGCGCCCGCCGCCCCTGCGCCGGCTTCCGCCAAAGGGGAAGTCCCCCGGGAGAAGAAGGGGGCGTCCTCCGGGGAGGCCCGTCTCAACTACCGGGATCAGAAGCGGGCGGAATCCCAGCTGCGCCAGAGTTTTGGCAAGCTGCGGCGTCCCTACGAGAAAGCGGTGAGCGAGGCGGAGGAGCGCATTGCGGCTCTGGAGGCGGAGCAGAAGGAGATCTACGAGAAGTTGAATGCTCCTTCCGCCGATGGCTCCACGGATTTTGCCGCCTTGAACAAGCGTCTGGCGGAGATCAACCAGGAGTCCGAGAATCTCACCTGGAAATGGGAGGAGGCTTCCACGGCCCTGGAGAAGTTGGATCAGGAATTCCAGGAGCGTCTGGAGAATCTCACCCTCTAGGACGCTTCGTTCCCAAGATGTTCATTCCCTCCGAAGGGCGAAAAGGCTGGGGAGGCCTTTCGGGGGTCTTCGTTTCTCTCCCGCAGCAAGGAGAATGACCCGTGACTGTTGTCATGTCTTTTTGCGGACTGTGTCTGCTGCTGATTCTGGGCAAAGTGGTGCGGACGGCCGTCCCTCTTCTGCAACGGCTTTTCCTGCCCACCTCCGTCATCGGCGGCCTCATCGGGCTGCTGGTCATTCAGCTGTGCCGCCGGTATTTCCCCCAGGTGGATCTGGCCCCCTGGACCGCCGGCTGGAGCGCCATGCCCGGATTCCTTATCAACATCGTCTTCGCCTCCCTCTTCATCGGGGCCTCCATCCCGCCCCTGAAGACCGTCTGGGAACAGGGGGCCGCCCAGCTCTGCTATGGCCAGATCTGCGCCTGGGGGCAGTATGTGGTGGGTCTGGCCCTGGCCGGCCTGGTGCTGGTGCCCCTCTTCCACGTGAACACGGCCTTCGGCACCCTGCTGGAGATCGGCTTTGAGGGTGGCCACGGCACTGTGGGAGGGCTCACCAAGACCTTTCAGGATCTGGGGTGGCAGGAAGGAGGCGCCCTGGGCTTCACGGTGGCCACCTGCGGCATGATCCTGGGGGTCTCCCTGGGCATGATGCTCATCAACGTGGCTGCGAAGCGGGGATGGATTCAGGGCATTCGGGGGGACGCCCATCGGGATCCCCTGGAAATGCGGGGCATCTACCCCATCCGGGAACAGCCTTCCGCTGGACGGCAGACGGTGCGCAGCGACTCCGTGGATTCCCTGGCCTTCCACCTGGGCATCCTGGGCCTGGCCGTTTTCCTGGGATATCTCCTGAAGCAGGCGCTCCTGGGCCTCAACGGATTCCTCCCCGAGGGCGTCCGCAGTCTCAAGGTGCTGGAAAGCTTCCCCCTCTTCCCCCTCTGTATGGTGGGCGGGCTCCTTCTTCAGCTCTTCCTCCGCCGCACCCGCCTCTCTCCTCTGGTGAGCGGAGGACAGATCCAGCGCTTGGCGGGCGCCTCCCTGGACTTCCTGGTGATCTCCGCCGTGGCCTCCATCCGGGTGGAGTTCATCCTGGCCCAGTGGCTCCCTCTCCTCCTCCTGATTCTGGCAGGCACCGCCTGGAATCTCTTCTGCGTCCTGGTGATGGCACCCCGGCTCTTCCGCAGCGCTTGGTTCGAACGGGCCATCGCCGAATTCGGACAGTCCATGGGCGTGACGGCCACAGGACTCCTCCTCCTCCGCACTGTGGACCCGGATTCCCGGACGGAGGCCGCCAGGGCCTTCGGCTATAAGCAGCTCCTCCACGAACCCATCATGGGGGGAGGAATCTGGACCTCCGTGGCTCTCCCTCTGGTGATGAGCCAGGGAAATGGCGTAGTCTGGGGCATTTGCCTGGGGGCCGTGGTATTCTGGCTGCTCTTCTGGCGACTCTTCCTCCGCCGAAAAGGGGTGAAGCCGAGGAAGAGACTCCCACGGGAGAGCTAGGGGAGGCGCAGGAAGAGGTTCTGCCAGTCTCCCTGGACTTCCCAACCCCGACATCGGGCGCGCCGGGCCAGATCTTCCACGGAGCTCTGCCAGCCGGTGTGGAAGGCGTTGGCCAGGGCGGCGACGCCTCCGGGCAGAAGATTGGCTTCCAGGGTGTCCAGCAGGGCTTCCAGCTGTTCGGGACGATGGAGGAATCTTCCTCCGGCCAGGCCATTGCATAGAATCAGCGCCACGGGGGTCTCTCCCCGGAAGTGGAGGCAATCCCCCGCCAGAAAGCGGGCCTGGATATCATGTCCTTGGGGGAAACAGGGTTCCCGGGAGGGATCATGGGGGAGGTGTTGACAGGTGGCCATCCAGGCCTCCAGGGGTTCCTGGGTGACACCCAGGATTTCCCTGGCGCCGGTGTGGAGGGCGGCCTCCCAGGTGCCCAGCCCCACGCCGCATCCCAGGTCCAGCAGTCGCGTGGTCCGGGGGAGGAGGGGAAGCTGTCGGGGATAGCGTCCTGGCCGTGTGCCGAAGCGCGGGGGATCGGCGCAGGCGCAGAGGAGGGTGGGGAGTTCCTGGGCGGAGAAGGCGCAGCGTCCCCGAAAGGGATCTCCCAGTTCCTCCCAGAACTCCAGGATGGTTTCCAGGGCGCCGGGGGCCAGGAGTCGGGGCACCCATTCCGGGGAGGGAAGGAGCGCCCGGGCCACGTTCCGGAGAGAGGCGGCATACTCCTTCCAGGGAAGAAAGGACTCCAGGCGCATCCGCAGCTCCCGGGTGGGAATCATCCCGGGGGTCCAGGCCACCCCGCTGTGGGCAAACCAGTTTTCCAGGGCCTCTCCCCAGCGTTGGTTGTGGGCATCCAGACGCCGGGAGAAGTCCGGGGCAGGGAGGAAGGGGGAGGGGATCATGCCTGGTCCTGCGCGTCGGCTTCCTGGCAGGCCTCTGCCAGCCCGGAGACCCGTGGGAAGGTGGTGAGGATGGCCTCCTTCAGGCGTTCCTTGGGTGCCCAGATGGTGCAGTCCTTTTTGGCACGGGTGATGGCCGTGTAGAGGAGATTGCGGGTGAGAAGGGGATTTTCGGTGTCCGGGAACACCACCAGGACATGGTCGTAGGAGGAGCCCTGGGACTTATGGATGGTCATGGCATAGGCGGGCTCGCACTGCTCCTGGAGCATGGCCCAGGGGAAGCCCTGGATGGTGGTCTCTCCGCTTTGGGGATCGGCCACCCGGAAAAAGACCTGATCCCCCAGACGCACGCCGATGTCCCCGTTCTGGAGATGGGTGGCGGAATCGTTCCGGGTGTTGAGCACGGGAAGCCCCCACCTCTTCTTGCCGCAACCGAGAAGGCTCTCCATAATCTGGTTCATTTCCTCCACGCTGGTCTTCCCCTTCCGAAGGGGAGAGAGAATCTTGAATTTGTCGTGGAAGGCCAGCCAGCTCTCGGCCTCCTCCTCCGGAGAAAGTCCCTGGGATTCATTTTCCCGGGGGGGCAGGGGCATACGCCACTTCTGCCATATCTCCTTGACGGCTTTGCCCAGAGAGGCCTTCTGGAGATCTTCGCACCGGAACTTCCCCTCCTTTGGAGCAGCAAACAACCCTTCTGCCATGGCCTCGGCCTCCTCCTCCTTTTCCCGGGAGAGCAGCTGGGCAAACTCCACCAGCTCGGGGATTTCCCGGGAGCGGAAGTTATGCGCCAGGAACTGGGTGCAGTTCTTCGGCAGGATCTTGGCCAGATCTCCGAAGACCACGCCGGTTTCCACGGAATCCAGCTGATCCTTGTCTCCCAGCAGGAGAAGGCGTCCGTTTTCGGGGAGGGCATCGGTGAGGCGTGCGAAGAGGTGGAGGTCAGCCATAGAGCCCTCGTCCAGGACCACCAAATCGTAGGGGAGCCGGTTGTCTCTGTGGAATTGGGGAAGCCCCTGCCGGGAGAGGGTGATGCCCAGGAGACGATGGAGGGTGGTGGCCTGGAGGGCTTTCAGTTTCTCCCGGGTGGCGGGATCCCCCGCCGCCAGGCCATTCTCCTCCTCCAATTCCTCCCGGAGGGAGCGCATCATCTGTCCGGCGGCCTTGCCGGTGGGGGCGCAGAGGGCCACGGACAGCTCCGGATTCCTCCGGAATTCCCAGGCCAGGATGGCCCCCAGGGTGGTGGTCTTCCCTGTGCCTGGCCCCCCTGTCAGCATGGCCAGACGATGCCCCACGCACCGGCGCACGCCCTCTACTTGCCCCGCGGCCTCCGCTTTGGCCAATTTGGGGGACAAAGCCCGGATCTCCTCTTCCGAGGGCGGGGGAAAAATCTCATTCTTCTGGAGGCAGGCACGGACAAATTCCCCAATGCGCCGCTCCTCTCCCCAGTGCTTGGAAAAATAGAGGAGGTGGGTCCGGGGATCCCAGAGGACGGGATGGCAGGGGTTCGCCCAGTCTTCCTGATTTGCCTTGCCCAGGAAGGGAAGGGACAGGCTCCTTTCCAGGATAGCCTCCTCCTCTTCGGTCAGCCGGTGGGCAACATTGGACTGGACCAGGGTTTCCTCGGCCAGGGTCAAGAGTAGGGAAAAGAGTCGGGGGGATTGTTTGGGAACTAGCTTACTTCTCCGAAAGAGCATGTCCACCGTTTCCGTGACGATGGGTGAGTGTTGGCATTCGTTGTTTGGCATCATGGGTGTGGGGTAGGGGGAAAGGGAGTTAGCCCTGGGAACCGATGGGAGCCAGAGTATCGTAGAGAGCTTGGGTCAGGGCGAAGTCCGGCCGGCCGGCATAGAAGCCATGATGTCGCTCCTCCTTCCGGTCCTTCTGTCCTTTCCGAATGCCCCGCAGGAAGCAGTAGACGACCCCGCCGAAGAGGGCATCATAACTTTCTGGGGTGAGGCTCCAGTTGGGGTTCCTGTGCTGGTAGGCGTGAAGGAAAGCCACGGTGTAGAAGAGGTATTGGAGGGTGTACTGATTCTTTTCCATCTCCTTTCCCATGCCTTCCCGGGAGAAGCTCTCTCGTTTTCCCTCCAGGATGTTGGTCTTCCAGTCCACGATGTAGTATTTCCCGTCGCGTCGGAACAGGAGGTCGATGGTGCCATTGAAAATCCATCGCTCTTTCTCGTGGGAGAAGGAGAAACGGGCGAGGTCGATTCCTAACTTGTGGTCTTTCAATTGTCGATTCAGTGTGTTCAGGGACGCGGCATTCGGGAGGCGGTATTCAAAGGGGAATTCGCTTTGTCGCTGTTCCTGGGAAATGTCCTTTAGAGAGAAGGCGAGGTCTTTGTCTTCCGGGGATTTGGGATCGGGGAGAGGCGTTTCCATCACCCCCTCCAGCATCTCCTGGAAGGCCTTTGCCCGGCTCTCTTTCTCCTCTTCGGAGAGGGTGGCGGGGAATTGGGCGTAATTCTCCAATTTGCTGAGCCAGAGACCCTTTTGCTCGGCCACCGGCTGGGTGAAGTCCAGTTCCTCCAAGATTTCATGCCAGCAAGTGCCTGCCCGGGCGCCCCGGGGAAAGCGGAAGATGAGATCCTCTTCGGGAGCAGGACTCTCCTCCTGGGAGGCATCGGAGGAACTCTCCAGGGGATTGTCCAAGGCATCCTCCCGGTCCTCCACTTCCTGCGGCTCCTCTTCGGCCTGTTGCCCCTCCTTTCCGATCTGCCTATGCTCCCCTTTCTTGCTCAAGGTGGAAAAACTGCAGGAACGCAGGCCCCGGGGCAGGGAAATGTCCTCCGGAAATTCCTGAGCCGTAGGAGAGGAGGCGTCGGCCTCTTTCCCAGAAGACAGGGTGTTGCCCTTGGGGGCTTCCTGAAGCCAGGAGAGGAAGTCGTTGGCGCCTTCTTTCGTTACCGTAAAGGAGGGGAGAAAGCCTTCTCCCAAGGTGGAGTGGAGGGATCCGGAGACGGGGGGTCTTCCTTCCAGGAGGCGGCAGAGGAATTTCGCCCGGGTGACGGCCACATAGAAGAGACGGAGGTTTTCTTGGCAGTCCTCTTCTGTGCTCTTTGCTTTCGCTTCCTCTCTCTCCCCCATGTCGTAGTGGGCTTCCCAGGTTCCATTGTGCTCCACGTGGTGACGGCCGTTGTCTTCGGGGGACTGGGAGAGGATTCCTTGGACGTAGACCATGGGGAATTCCAGACCCTTGCTCTTGTGGATGGTCAGAAGCTGCACGGCATCCTCCTCTGAGGTGAGGCCCAGGGGATATTTTTCTGCCTCTTTTCCCGCATTTTGGATTCTTTCCTTGAGGAATTTCATCACTCCTTCCGGCCCCAGACGTTGGGAGAGGGCGGCTTGTTGAAGGGCATCCCGGAGTTGCTCATAGGTGGCCAGGGATTGCTGGCCCTCCCTTTGGCATAGGATTTGGGCCAGGGTAATCTCAGGATCCCTTCCCAGGGTTTCCAGGGGTTCCTTGCCCAGATAATTCTGCAGGGGAGCGTAGAGGAATTGGGTGAACATGGCGGAGAAGGAGGCTTTCTGCCAGATTTCCTGGAGTTCCCGGAGTTTCTGCGACAGGGGAAGGTCTTGCCGGGAGAGGGAGAGCAGCTCTTTGGCGTTGAAGGCGGGAAAGAAGGGAGAAAGGAGGAAACGCATCCCCTGGGAAGCATCCCCCGGAGACCGGACCGCCTTCAGACAGTGTTGGAGTTCCTGCGTCTCCCGGGTGCCAAAGAGGGAGGTGGATTGATAAAGGACACAGGGAATGCCTTCCCCTTTCAGGATTTCCGCCGCCTCCCCTAAGGCTTTGTTTTTCGTGCCAAGGAGGGCGAAGTCGCTGTATCTCAGGTCTCGCCTTTTCCCGTTCTCCCGAAGGGAAAATTTGCCTTCTTGGACCATGGCCTGGATTTCTTTCCCCATCTGCTGGAAGGCGTTCATCTTGTTTCCACAGAAACTTTCGTTGAGGAGGGAACGGGTGTCGGTGACGACTTCTCCGCCCCGGTAGAGATGGGGTACGGCGCTGTCCTCTTCCCGGTGGGGGATCTGAATTTCCGGGAAGGAAATCTCTTCCAATCCAAAGAAATTTTCCCGACTTTCCCGCAGGGTGTTCAGAGCTTGGAGGAACTCCGGGGAGGAACGCCAATTGCAGGTCAGCTGGCGTTTCTCTCCCTCCTGGGTGGCATCCAAGTAGGTATAGACGTCCCCCCGGCGGAAGGCGTAAATGGCCTGCTTGGGATCCCCGATAAGGAACATCCCTCGGCCGGTTGCTCCCTCCAAGCCCTCCCGGAAGGCCAGGGTGAAGATGCTGTTCTGGATGTCGTCCGTGTCCTGGAATTCATCCACGAAGACGTATCGGAATTGCTGCCGGATGACCTCCCGGAAGTTTTGCCCCCTGTGGGGATCCTGGAGGCATCTCTCCATCACCGTCAGAAGATCATCGTAGGTCAACATCCCCTTCTCCTCCTTGATGTTGGCAAATTGCTCCTCTCCATAGGCCAGGGCGGCCCGCATGACCAAATTCTTGTAGGAGACTTTGGCCTGCTCCTCCTCCTCTTGGGCCAACAGGGCTTCCCGACGCCGGAGCTCCCCCTCAAGATTCTCTGGGAGTTCGCACCCCTCCGGCCAGTCAATGTTTTTCTTGCCCAGGAGGGGCTTCGTGTTGCCCAGGAATGCCTCCGGGGTGAGACCCAGTTCCGCCCAAAGGGAAAGTCTCTGGTCAGAACTCCCGTAGATGAATTTGCGATAGAAGTCCCGGCAGATTTCTTGGAGGAGTTCATCGGAGGTTCCCGCCAGTTCCAGACCATCTCGGAGTCCGCTTTCCAAGGTGTGGTCTTGGAGCATCCGGCGACAGAAGCCATGGATGGTGAAGACGGGAGCGTTGTCAAAGTCTGCCAGGGCCTTGCGGCAGCGCCCCATCCCCTCCTTTCGTTCCTGGTGTTTCGCCAGCCACTCCTCCAATTCCTTTTGGAGTCGGGTGTACAGTTCTTTGGTGGCGGCTTCGGTGAAGGTGACCACCAGAATTTGGCCCACTTCCGCCTTGCCCTCCAGGATAAGCCGCAGGTAGAGTTTGGTGATGTTGTAGGTCTTGCCTGTGCCGGCTCCCGCCTCAATGACGTGGAGTCCGTCCAAGGAAACGGCATCGGGGTTCAATTCAGGAATGGGGTTCATAGGGATACCATCAAAAAAGGAAAGGGGGCTGCCAGGAGAATACGGCTACTTCCAGGGGAATTTCGGGGGCAGGAAGGAGGCGATGGTCTTGAGGGAGGTCAACAGTTCTTCTTGGGAATAGTCCGGGAAATATTGTTCGGGGGACAGTTCTGAGAAATCGAACACCCGGGTTCTGGGTTTGTTGGCTTTCTGGAGAAGAGCCACCGTGACAGTCTGGGGTTCTTGCCAGGAGCGGCAATAGAAGCCTACGAGGGTTTCCAAAAGGGCTTTGGCGTCTCCGGGAGGAGGCGGAGCGGGAATCTCCACCGTTTCTCGGGGGTTGGCAAAGGAGAAGGCGATGGCGGGGATGGAGTCTCCCTGGGTGGCTTCCCAGAGAAGGCGTTCCAGGTAAGCTAGGAGGCGGTGCTTGTCGGAGATATTCTCTCCATAGCAAACATGGAGCAACTTCTTCCTGGCCACCAGGCAAGTGCCCCGGAGGGAGACGCAGCAGGAGCTTTCCCCGCTCCCGGGAATCTCTAGGGGAAGTTCCAGGGAGTGCTCCTCCGCTTCCCAGTATCCCTGTTCCTCCAAGGCTTCTTTGTCAAGGCTTTTGTACTCCTGAAAGGTCTTCTCCCCAAGAAGGCCGAAGGGCAGAAGATCCCGCGCCCGCAATTCTTTCTCCATATTTGCCCAGACGGAATCGTCTCCCCCATCATTTTCAGTAAGTGAACGGAGCCGACGGGCCAGGAGTTTCCGGCAAGCGGACTTTTCCAACCCATCGGACTTCAAGGGTTCCTGATCTTCGGGGAGGACATCGTCTTCCTCAGGGAGGCAGCCCAGGGCGTGCCGACGGAAGGCCTCCACCCCGTTTTCCAGGAAGGTCTCCAGCTCCCACAGAGTAAGCACGGGATTGGAGGGGCGTAGGGAGGGGGAGGGGGGAAGCGTCTTGAGGGAGGGTGGGGCAGGGGAGAGCCCTGTGCGGGCGGAGGGGGCGTCGAAGGAAAAGAAGGAGAGGAGGGAGGCGGGATTGCCCTGGAAGTTTCTGGGGTCGAAGCTGTTCAGGGGATGGCGGACGTCAAGAGGCGGCTGTTCCTTTCTATCCTGCAGGAGTTTTTTTGCGTAGTCCTGGAGTTGTTTCACCACCATGGCGGGCGGCTGCTCCTTTCCATCCTCCTGGAAAGCCTGGTAGAAAAGGATGAGCTTTTCCCGGGTCGCCAGGAGAGTCTCCAGGAAGATGTAGCGATCTTCCGCCGCCTTGGAGCGGACGAAGTAGGGCAGGAGGTCAGCTTGGTTCAGCAGGCTGAAATCCTGGTGGGGATCCCGGCGGGGGAAGGCTCCCTGATCCATTCCCAGGAGAACGATGATTTTGCAAGGGATTCCCCGCATGGGCATGAGGGAGCAGCAGGTGATTTTTCCCGCCAGGAAGGAGGGGGAGCCTCCGCTGGTGGTGGCGGCCTCCAGCATTCCCTGGAGGATGCTGGTCATCAGAGGGCGGGAGATCAGAAGGGCGTCGGCCTTGGCCAATTTCCCATTCTCCTCCCACAGCTGGAACTGCTTGCGCAGGGCGGAGAATTCCGCCGTGTTCTGGCTGTCTTCCAGGAAGAACCGCTCCAGGATTTCCTGGAGGAGTTGATGCCACTGGGAGAGGGTGCGCCCCTGGGGCTTGTTCTGCAATTCCTCAGAGGTGCGGTGAAGTTCCTGTAACAGACGGGAGAGATTGCCCAGAGTCTGACGGCTGTTGCCCTCGGTGGAGGTGACGGGCAGGGGAAGCAGGCCCCCGAAGGCGGGGTGCTGATCCTCTTCGTTGGCAGGAAGTTCCATGACTTCCGCCAACAGCATCCGATCCAGGGCCTTTCGCCAGGTGAACTCCTCCTGCTCCGGACTGACGCCCTCTATGCCCCGACGGGCAAAGTCCTTTTGCCGGCTCTCGCCGTCGTAGCCCAGGTGCACACGCCCCTCCCGAAGCCATTGGCGGAGGTCGGAGACGGCTTCGGGAGAGAAGCCGAAGCGCTGACAGAAGGGCTGGGAGTCCAGCAGGGCGTCAATCCAGGAGAAGGCGAAGCCGCTCTCCGGCAGCTGGAGAATCTTGAGGAAGGTCTCCGCCAGAAGATTGGTCTGGCGAAGGGTGCGGTCGGTGACGGCATAGCGTCCCTTCAGGGGAGAGGCGTCGAAGACGGCCTTGATGGCGGGGGCAAACTGGGTGATGTCTGGCGCCATGACCAGGATGTCGTTCAAGGTGAGGACGGATTCGCTTCCCTGGCTGTTGTGGGTCTTCAGAAGATGGAGGAGGAGGTCCCGCAGAACTTCCACCTGGCGTCGGGGAGTGTGGCAGAGATGGAAGGTCAGGGAGTCGTCGATGTCCCGGAAGGGGGCGCCTTCCGGGGCGGGAACGTTGTTCCGCACTTGCTCCTGGATGGCCTGGAGAAGGGTGGCGGGTGGGGACGACGCCCCGGCATTCTCCTCTTCCTCGCCCGAAAGAAGCCCCTCCTCCACCAAAAGATTGAAGAAATCCTGGGCCTGGCGGGCGTTGTCCGCCAACAGGTTGTTTTGGTAAAAGCCGTCTTCCACCTTTTTCGACGAGCGGTTGTCACCCCAGAACTCCCGGCAGGGACCATGATAGTAGAAGTTCACTTCTCCCCCTTGGCTGTATTGTTTCAGGAGCTGGAGGTAGGGCGGGGGCATCATGGTGGCCCCGAAGATGGTGATGGGGGGCAGGGATTTCCCTGAAGTCTCAGGGGAACCCTTCAGGACGTGGTCCATGGCCTCTGCCAGGGAACATCCCCCCAGGTGCTCGTGGAGCTTGTGCCAGAGAAGGGGTTGCCAGTGAAGCTTCTTGTTCAGAGATGTCTTCTCTTTTTCCAGGGCATACGTGAGGGAGCTTCCCTTGGCCCAGGCGGATAGGGTGTGGGGCAAATAGCTCTGGTATTGGTCAAAGAGAAGGGCGATTCTGCCGGCAAAGGAATAGAGGCGCGGCTCCTGGTCTTCGCCAGTGTCCTCCGAGTGCCGAAGATAGGCTAAGAGGGGTGCCCAAGATTCTTCCCGTGGAGGACTCTCCAGGAGGCCGTGGAGAAGGGAAAAGATCCCCCATGCCATCACGTCGGCCGTGTATTTCTCCGGGGTAAAGTCGGGGCATAGCCCACGAAGCATCTCCCGGATGCCTTGGGGAAGGCCTGTGGCCTTGGCCCCCAACAACACCTCCCCGTGATCCAAGCGCTGCTGCTTCAACCACTGGGAAATCCCTGCGCTGGGCACCCATAGGTTCTCCGGGGCGAAAAAATCCCCGGGATCAGAACAATACCGCTCGGGATGTGCCTGACGCTCCTGGATAAAGCGTTCGGCAAGTTGGGTCAGATCTGTGTCGGCGTAGAAATGAAAACTCATGAGAAATCAACGTTGGGGAGGAAAGGGATAAGGAGAGGAATTTTGAGCGAATCCATGCACGCAAGCGAGCGAATGCGCAAGCAACGGGCTAGGGCAAAGGCGCAGGGGGAGGCATGCCCGCCTTTGGAGCGGAGTTCCCCAAATCCCCGCACGTTGCCGGAATTCCCAAGCGCCTGAGGCGGGCGGACGGTTCAACTCGGGGGCAGCACCTGCTGCTATGGACCTCTCCTTTGCTCTTAAGGAGAAAAGATTGCTTTCTCTCATGCCCGGATTTCCTCGATTCGTTGTCAGGATAAGGGGAAAAGAGGATTGGCCAATGTAGCATGGGAGGAGGGGAACGGAGAGAAAACGGGCGGGTTTTTCCTCCCTCTTCCCGGATGGTTATGGAAAATCATAACTATTTATGGATTAACGGGTTAGAATTTGCATTGCCGAAAATCCCCCCTATGCTATCCCCAGGTACGCGCCATTCCCCTGGGCAAGGGGAGGCGCAGAGCAACTTGGGATTGCGGGAGGCAAGCGGCCATGGAAGAACAGATGAGCAGGAAGGGAGGGGAGGGGAGCGGGCGTTCCTTCACCCTGGTGGAGATGCTGACGGTGATGGGGATTGTGGCCATTTTGATGTCGCTGCTGCTGCCGGCCCTGGGGCGTGCCCGCCAGAAGGCATCCCAGATCCAGTGTCTGAGCAATCTGCGCCAGCTGGCTACGGCCATGACCCTCTATGCGGATTCCTGGCGGGGGCGTCTCCCTCCCTACGTCACGGCGGCCCGTCCGGAGGAACATCCGGGGCTGAACTGGGCGGGCTGGAGTTTTCCCTACCACAACAATCCCCGGCTCCTGGTGTGTTCCGCCGGCGTGGGAAAGATCCCCGCCGCCACGCCCCAGGGCTTCCGGGACTACGATGCCTCCTACGGATGGAACTACGACGGCACCCAGGGAAACCGGGGACCGCTGGCCACGGCCATCCGGCAGCCTTCCCTGGTCTATCTCCTCTGCGATTCCGGAGATCCTTGCCTCATCTACGGCGCCAATACCTGGGACAACCTGATGGAGGAACTGGATCTGGACTGGGATTCCCAGCTAGAGGGCGCCAACCGCCACCGGGGCCAGGTCAATGCGGCCTTTGTGGATGGCCACGCCTCCTCCCGGGAACTGGAGGAGTTCCTGGGCGCTCCCTGCACCTCTCTGGCTCCCCCCTGGCACATTCCCTGGGAGGGAGGCGTGCTGGAAAAGGGAGTCATCCCCTTCCCGGACCGCTAGTCTGCCCCAGGTTTTTCCTTCCGGAAAAAGGGGGATTTCCCTGCCCTGCGCTATGTTAAGCACACGGCGCTTCCCCCAGGCCCTCTCCCTCCTCTCCTTTTCCTCCCCACGCCACCCCAGAACCGTCAAAGATGGACACTTCCCCCCTCATCCGCTTCCCCCAGGGAACCCGGGTTCTCGTTACGGGAGGGGCGGGGTTCATCGGCTCCCATCTGGTGGAGGCTCTCCTGACCCAGGGATGCCGGGTCCGGTGCCTGGATGATCTCTCCACCGGAAGCCGGGAGAATGTGACCCTCTTCCAGGACCGGGAGGGATACCAGTTTCTCCAGGGGGATGTGAAGTCCCTGGATACCTGCCTGGAGGCCTGCCAGGACCAGGAGTATGTCCTCCATGAGGCCGCCTGGGGAAGCGTCCCCCGTTCCCTGGAGCGTCCTCTGTTCTACAGCGAGAACAACATCCAGGGCACCCTGAATATGCTGGAGGCGGCCCGGCGGCAGAAGGTCCGCCGCTTTGTCTACGCTTCCAGTTCCTCGGTCTACGGGGATGCCCCGGGGCTTCCCAAGCGGGAAGGGCAGGAGGGCAACCCCCTCTCTCCCTACGCCTTGACCAAACAGGATAACGAGAGATGGGCGGCCCAGTATACCCGGCACTTCGGGCTGCCCACCATCGGACTGCGCTATTTCAACGTCTTCGGCTCCCGCCAGAATCCCCAGGGTCCCTATGCCGCCGTGCTGCCCCGCTTTGTCCAGGCCCTCCAGCACAACGAGGCCCCGGTCATCTACGGGGACGGGCGGCAAAGCCGGGATTTCACCCATGTGGACAATGTGGTGCTGGCCAACCTCCTGGCTCTCCAGGCAGGGGAGGCGGCCTGGGGAAAGGCGGTGAATGTGGCCTGCGGCGAGGCCGTGACGCTTCTGGAGGCCCTGGAACAGGTGGGGAAGATTCTGGGACGCCACATTCCTCCCCGCCATCTCCCCCCACGCCCCGGGGATGTGCGGCACTCCCTGGCAGACCTGGAGGCCGCCCGAATCCTGCTGGGGTATCAGCCTGTCAGGCTCTTTGCGGAGGGGCTGGAGAAGACCATTGCCTGGTATGCCCAGCTGACGTAAGCCCTTGCCTCCCTCCCTCTTGTGGCGGAGCAGGCTGGGGGACCAAAGGAACAATCAAAGCGGATGGATAGGAAAAACCAGATGTGTGAAGGAACAGCAACCTCCCTCCCGGGCCAAGTGACGCCCCCGGAACGGGATTTCTCGGTGCGGGAACGGCTTCTGAGCGGAGAGACCTGCCTCTCTGTGGTAGGCCTGGGGTATGTGGGCCTTCCCATTGCCGTGGCCTTCGCCCGGAAACTCAAGGTGGTGGGCTTCGATGTGAACCGGGAAAAGGTGGCCTGCTATCAGGCCGGAAAGGATCCCACGGGAGAGGCGGGGGACCAGGCCGTGAAGGAGTCCTCCATGCTCTTCACCCACGATCCCCGGGATCTCCGCAAGGCCACCTTCCATGTGGTGGCGGTCCCCACCCCCGTCTATGATGACCATCGCCCGGATTTGAGACCCCTGGAGTCCGCCAGCGAAATCCTGGGAAAGAATCTCCTGCCCGGCTCCATCGTGGTCTTCGAGAGCACGGTCTATCCCGGGGTGACGGAAGAGGTATGCGTCCCCATCCTGGAGCGGGAGTCCGGTCTGCGCTGCGGCAGGGATTTCAAAGTGGGATATTCCCCGGAGCGCATCAATCCGGGAGACCAGGAACACCGGCTGGAAAACATCCGGAAAATCGTCTCCGGCATGGATGCGGTGACCCTGGAGCAGGTGGCGGGGGTCTACAGTCTGGTGGTGAAGGCAGGCGTCCACCGGGCCTCCTCCATCCAGGTGGCCGAGGCCGCCAAGGTCATCGAAAACTCCCAGCGGGATATCAATATCGCCTTCATGAATGAACTCTCCATCATCTTCCACCGCATGGGTATCGATACCCGGGAAGTGCTGGAGGCCGCCGCCAC
>JAEDNW010000049.1:0-15059 GCA_016302315.1 Lentisphaeria bacterium | reverse complement strand
GAGGCGTGCGATGCGGTCGTCGACAGGCATGGTGTCCTTATTCCGGAAAGGGGGGGGGCTTCCTGGCGCCTTGCCCAAGGCCGGCCATGCGGGGAGGCGGCGGGGAGCCGCAGGGGCGCCTGGCTGGCCTTGGCGGTGCGCTAGAGTTCGGGGAGAATCTTTTCCACGGTGAAGACCTGGATGCGGTCGCCCACCTCGAAATCCTCGAAGTTGTCCAGCCGGATACCGCATTCCTGACCCGCCTTCATCTCCCGGACATCCTCCTTGAAATGCTTCAGGGAGGCCACCAGACCAGAGTAGATCTGGCTGTCCTGCCGGAAGACCTTGGCCTTCTGGTTGACCTTGATGCTTCCGCTGGTCACCCGGCAGCCGCAGATCTTTCCGGTCTTGGAAATGTGGAAGACCTGGGCAATCTGGGCCTCGCCCAGCAGGCTCTCCCGGGTCTCCGGGGTGAGACGGCCCCGCATCACGTCCTCCAGGTCATCCAGGAGATCGTAGATGATGGAATAGAGGCGGATCTCCACCCCCTTCTGCTTCGCCGTGCGGTTGACGCTGGGCATCGCCCGCACGTGGAAGCCCACGATGATGGCCTTGCTGGCCGCCGCCAGGACAACGTCGGAATCCGTAATCTCCCCCACGCCGCCGTGGACAATCTTCACGGTGATCTTGGAGGATTTGATGCCGTTAATGGCCTCGGAGATGGCCTCCAGGGATCCCCGGACATCCGTCTTCAGGACCAGGTTCATCTCCACCACATCGTTGTTTTCCTTCTTGGCAGTGATCTTCCGGATGACCTCCTCCAGAGACATGGCCTTGGAATCCGCGACGCTCTCCTGGCGCTTCTTCTGCAGTTCCTCGTCCGCCGCCGCCTTGGCGCTCTTTTCATCCGGCTGCCAGACCACCCGGTCGCCGGCTTCGGGCACGCCGTTGTAGCCCATGATCTTCACCGGAGTGGAGGCGGTGGCCCGGGCCAGACGCTTTCCATGGGTGTCCAGCAGCGCCCGGGCCTTGCCGTAGGTGGAGCCGCAGGAGAACCAGTCTCCCTGGCGGAGCACGCCGTTCCGCACCAGGATATTGGCGGTGGGGCCCATGCCCGTCTCCATCTGGGCCTCGATGACCAGCCCCTCGAAGGGAGCCTCCAGGTCCGCATGGAGCTCCAGCATCTCCGCTTCCAGCAGGATGCGCTCCAGCAACTCGTCCACGCCGTCGCCGGTGATGCCGCTGCAGGGGATGACGGCCGTCTCGCCGCCCCATTCCTCGGGCTGAATCCCGTTTTCCTGAAGCTGGCGCAGCACCCGATCCTTGTCACAGCCCGGCAAATCGCTTTTGGTCATGGCCACGATGATGGGGACCTTGGCCGCCTGGGCGTGGTGGATGGCCTCGATGGTCTGGGGCATGCAGCCCTCCGGACCGGCAATCACCAGCACCGCCACATCCGTGGCATTGGCGCCCCGGGCCCGCATGGCCGTGAAGGCCGCATGGCCAGGAGTGTCCAGGAAGGTGATGGTCTGGTCCCCATACTGCGCCACAGAGGCACCGATGGCCTGGGTGATGCCACCCGCTTCCCCCGCCGCCACACGGGTCTTCCGGATGTAGTCCTGCAACGTGGTCTTGCCGTGGTCCACATGGCCCATGAACACCACCACGGGAGGACGCCCCACCTTCTTCCGGGGACGCCCGTCGCTGGCCGCCGCCGCAATGGCGGAAGCCTTCCGCTCAAAGACAGGGTGATTCCCCTTCTCCCGGCGCTCCTGGACAAATTTCTTCCCGTTCCGCTCGCAGAGCTTCTCCACCGTCTCCGTCTCCAGCACCTGGTTGATGGCGGCGAAGATGTTCAGGTGCATGAGCTGGATGATCAGCTCATTGGGCTTCAGCTTCAGAGCCGTGGCCAGATCCCGGACGGTGATGGGCGTCTTCAGGTGAATCTCGTTCCCGCTCTCTTCCTCCTCCAGGACCTCCTCCTCCTTCTCCACCACGGGAGCCTTGTCCTCGGAGGAAACCGCCGTAGGAGCAGAAGACGCCGCGCCCCCGCGACGGGCCGCCTGCGCCTCCTTCCGGCTGTTGTAAATCTGCTTCCGGATCAGCTCGGCCTCCTCCTCGCTCAAGGTGCTGGAATGGGTCTTCACATTGTCAAAACCCTCCTTCTGGAGAAACTCCACCAACTCCTTGCTCTCCATGCCCAGCTCCCGGGCAAGCTGATTGACGCGTACTTTCGTCGTGGACATATTTTTCTGGTTCCTCCGTATTTTCCTGCGCCGACAATGCCGGCGACGTTCTCAGTTTCCTCGCAAGTCGCAGTCTTCCCGGGCCCTCCGGCTCTTCCGGAAGCCCGGGCGGATCCCGGACGTCCGCCCTCCCCCGAAACCGGGGAGAGAAACGTCACGGGAGGCCCTCAAAGTGGGAAGGGGAAGGAAGACCCTACTGGGCCAGGGCGGCCACAATCTGGGCGGCGATGTCCGGCCCGATGCCGTCGATCTCCGCCAGTTCCTCCTGGCTGGCTTCCCGGAGCCCCTCCACAGAGTGGTACCCGTTGGCCACCAGCAGGTGGGCCGTCTCCTCGCTCACCCCGCAGGTCTCCGCCAGCAGCCTGGCCGCCTGGCGGATCATCTGCTCCATGGTGTTCTCCTCCTGGACAGGCTCCTCGGGGGAGAGACGCTCGATCTTGATCTTCCAGCCCAGAAGCTTCGCCGCCAGGCGGGCATTCTGGCCCTTCTTGCCAATGGAGAGGGAGAGCTGATCCTCGGTGACCCGCACCTGCAGCACCTTCTCCCCATTCTCCTCTTCCACAAAGACCTTGGCCAGCTTGGCGGGCTTCAGGGCATTCTCCGCAAAGACCCGGATGTCCGGATCCCAGTTGATGATGTCCACCTTTTCACCGCCCAGCTCGCTGACAATCATCCGCACCCGGGCACCCCGCACACCCACGCAGGCCCCCACCGGATCCACATTCGCCTGCTCGCTGTAGACGGCGATCTTGGTGCGGTAGCCCGGCTCCCGGGCCACGCCCTTGATCTCCACCGTGCCATCCGAAATCTCGCTGACCTCCCGCTCAAACAGCCGGCGGACAAAGTCCGCGCTGGAGCGGGTGACGAAGAGGCTGGCTCCCGGCTTGTCGGGGTTCAGGGTCTTCAGCAGCACGGTGATGTGGTCGTTGATCTCATACTGCTCCCCGGGAATGCATCCCTTGGGAGGCATGAGGCCCTCGGCGTTGCCGAAGTCAATCCAGACCCCGTTCTTGTCCCGCCGGGAAATGGTGCCGTTGAGCAGCTGGCCCTCCTGCCCCATGAACTGGGAAACCACATGGCGCTTCTCCGCTTCCTGGAGGCCGGTGGTCAGCAGCTGGCGGGCGGCCTGGGAGGCAATGCGCCCGAAATCCTTGGTGTCCACCTCCCAGAGCACTTCCTTGCCCAGTTCCGCATCGGGAATCTTGGTGCGGGCCGTGGGCAGGTCGATTTCCAGGGTGGAATCCACCACCTTGGAGACCACCATCAGACGGGCCAGACAGGCCACGCCGCCCTTCTCGTCAATCTTCACCTCCACATTCTGATAGTTGCGGACGGCCTTCCGGGCGGCTTCGCGAATGGTGCGCTCCAACATGACCACCAATTCCTCCCGGGAAACTCCCCGCTGTTTCGCCAGGTAGTCAATCAACTGCATGCGCTGCTTCTGCTCTTCCGTCATTTTGCTCATCGTGCTATCCTCCGTTTGTAGCGGAAAAAAAGAAAGCGGGTCAACAGACCCGCTCCAAGACGTCTGTGTTGCTCCCGGATCCGCCAGGGCAGGGAATTTTGCGGAACGCCGAAATCCTCCTAGGGAGCGTCGTCACCAAAGTGACCGGAAAGGAGAGGCGTGGCGCAAAGAACCACCTTCGCGGATTCAGGATGATGTGGAACGTGGATAATATAGCGCAGGAACCCTGCCCCGCGACAGGGGACAGACGGTATATTTCCCCCCGCAATTTTCCCCCCCCCCTCCTCTCCCCTCCTCCCGGATTCCCCTGTGCGCTTCTCCGCCTCCCATCTCCTCTATGTGCTGGTCATCGGATGCCTCTGCGCCATGGGCGTGGCCTTCATCTACAGCACCGGCTATCTGGGAGAGGCCTTTGCCGTGCGCCAGAACTATCTGCGGCAATGCGCCTTCCTGGCCCTAGGCGGCATGGCCGGGGTGATCCTGGCATGTCTGCCCCCCGGACGGCTCTCCTGGCGCATGGTGGTCTTCTCCGGATACGGACTCAGCCTGCTTCTCCTGATCGCCGTCCTGCTATGGGGCCGAAGCATCGGCGGAGCCCGGCGCTGGATCCCCCTGGGAGGCATGCTCCTGCAGCCGGCGGAATTCGCCCGGGTCTTCACGGTCCTCACCGGCGCCCTCCTCCTGGACGGCAAATCCCTCCCCCGGCTCTGGGAACTCCCCCTGGGAATCCTCTGCTATCTCCTTCCCATGGGCCTCATCGCCGCCGAACCCTCCTACGGCAACGCCGCCTCCCTGGCCATCCCCCTGGCCATCACCCTGGGACTCCGCTATCTCCCCCCCTGGCTCTGGAAACTCTCCCTCCTGGCCCTGGCCACCCTTCTCCTGGGCGCCGTCCTGGCCGTCCACCAATTCCGCCAGCAGGACGCCAGTGGCAACGCCCCGGAAGCCTCCCCCGTGCCCCAGAAAGTGGCTGCCCTCCTAAAGGGCTACCATCTCCGACGCTTCCAGAGCTTCCTCTCCGCCCAGGGAGGCTGGAACGAACAGCAGGCCACCATGGCCGTGGCCGGAGGCGGCCTGACCGGAAAGGGATACCTGAACGGAACCATGAAAAATCTGGGCTTCCTTCCCCGGACGGTGGCCCCCACGGATTTCCTCTTTGCCGTGGTGGCCGAGGAAGGCGGATTCCTCTTTGGCGTCCTCCCTCTCCTGGGACTCTACTGGATCCTCCTGATGCTCCCCCTCCACTGGGCCCGCCGGGCCAAAAGCCAGCTCCACCTGAATCTCCTCCTTTCCGGGGTGGGACTCCTGCTGGTCCACATCGTGGTGGGCGTGGGCATGTCCGTCCGCCTCCTTCCCGTCATCGGACTGCCTCTCCCTCTGCTCTCCTACGGCGGCTCCTTCACCCTATCCGTCCTGCTCCTCCTGGGAACCATGGCCGCCACCGATGTCCATGGTCGCCAGAATGGAAACCGCACCCGACGCTCCCCCCGGGAGGAAGCCACCCTCCGCCTGGGAAATCTCTTCTCGCTGAAAATCCGGGAACAGAACGGGGCCTGACCTCCCACCCACGGGGGTGGGCAGCGCCAAAGGGGTTGAAAAAAACCTTCCCCCCGAAAACGAAAAAGACCGTCTCCCCGTTGGGGGAGGCGGTCTTTTTTTGCGTTCAGGCTAAGGGAGCCTTACTTGCTGATGACGCGGGCCATCTCCAGAACCTTGTTGGAGTAACCCCACTCATTGTCGTACCAGGAGCACACCTTCACGAAGGTGGGATCCAGCTGGATACCGGCCTTCACATCGAAGATGGAGGTGCGGGCATCGCCACGGAAATCGGTGGAGACCACGGCCTCGTCGGTGTAGCCCAGGATGCCCTTCAGCTCGCCCTCGCTGGCCTTCTTCATGGCAGCGCAGATGTCCTCGTAGGTGGCGGGCTTCTCCAGCTCGCAGGTCAGGTCCACGAAGGAGACATCGCTGGTGGGAACGCGGACGGACATACCGGTGAGCTTACCATTGAGCTCGGGGAGAACCTTGCCCACGGCCTTGGCGGCGCCAGTGCTGGAGGGGATCATGTTCTCCAGGATGCCGCGGCCACCGCGCCAGTCCTTCTTGGAGGGGCCGTCCACGGTCTTCTGGGTGGCAGTGGCGGCGTGGATGGTGGTCATGAGGCCGCGCTTGATGCCGAAGGTGTCGTTGAGGACCTTGGAGATGGGGGCCAGGCAGTTGGTGGTGCAGCTGGCGTTGGAGATGATGGTCTGGCCGGCGTAGCTCTTGTCGTTCACACCGTACACGAACATGGGGGTGGCATCCTTGGAAGGAGCGCTCATGATGACCTTCTTAGCGCCGGCCTTCAGGTGCATCTCGGCCTTCTCGGCGGTCAGGAAGAGACCGGTGGACTCCACAACCACGTCCACGCCCAGGTCGCCCCAGTTGATGAGGGCCTTGCCGGTGGCTTCGTCGTAGGCGGCCTTCTCGGAGAAGACCTTGATCTCCTTGCCGTCGACGACCAGGACCTTCTTCTCGTTGCAGGCGCAAACCTCGTGCTCGAACTTGCCGTGCACGGAGTCATACTTCAGCATATAGGCCAGGTAATCGGGATCCAGCAGGTCGTTGATGGCGACCACCTGGATGTCGTCAGCGAAGTTGTCCACGGCGGCGCGGAAGACCATGCGGCCAATACGCCCGAAACCATTGATGCCAATCTTGATCATTGTTCTTGAATCTCCTAGGAGTTTTGGGTTGGGGAACAGGTGTCTTTTCGCCGGGGCGGTTTCCCGTCCGGCAGAATTCAAGGCCTGGTCTTGCTACAACGGGGCGTACTATAGCCCCTTATGGCTGGTTTTTGCCGGAATTGTCGGAAAACCAGGGGGTGTCCGGCCGCCAGCACATACGCTCTATTTTGGAAAGCTAGACCCTCTAGACCCTCTAGAATCTCTAGAATCTCTCTGAGGCTTTACACGGTGGTGGCCTCCCGCCTCCCTTCGTCCCACTGGAACGCCAGGGACTTCCCGTTGAACAGGATTTCCCGGGGTTTCTCGGCGGCGGCCACGGTGAGCTTCCAGCGTTTCACCGCGGAGGCTCCCTGGGTCTGGGTGGTGACGGTGACCACGCCCTGGAGATTCTGGGCGGTGACGGTGGTGAGCGCGAACTCCCCCTTCTGGTATTGGAAGGTGACTCCGTCGTCTTCGTAGAGCGTTCCCTGGGAGGGGGTTTCCCCGGGGAAGAGGTAGAGTTGGATTTCGTCCAGGGGTTTTTCCTTCCGGAATTGCATCAGGGGTCCCAGGGGGATGACGGCGCCCTGTCGGACGAGGAGGTTTCCGCCCTTTTCCTCGGGCCATTCCAGGGTCAGTTCCTGACCGCCGTCGTAGTGTTTCCCCGTCCAGAAGTCCTTCCAGGCGCCCTGGGGGAGGTAGGTTTCCTTCTTGTAGATGCCCACCAGGAGATCCCGTCCCAGGAGGTACTCGTGAAGGATGCCGCGGCATTTCCGGTCCTCCTGGAATTCCAGGGTCAGGGGTTTCATGAGGGGGAGTCCGGTGAGGGTGGCTTCCCGGGCGGAGGAGTAGAGGTAGGGGATGAGGCGTGCGCGGAAGCGCGCGTAGTCCTGGTGCATCCGGTGGAGTTTTCCCCCTTGGAGCCAGGGCATTCGGAAATAGGTCCAGCTGTTGATTTGGCTCCAGGGCAGGAGATATCCGAAATGGATGCCCTCGGGTTCGGCGATTTCCATGTCGTTGGTGGCCCAGGAGTGCCCCATGAGGGCGGTGTTCAGCATGGAGCCCAGGGTTTCCAGGCGTCCGCCCACGTCCCCGGTCCAGGTGCCCGCCCAACTTTGGAAGCCGGTCCAGCCGGAGGCCGTGAAGACCACAGGGCGGCGATGGGTGTATTGGGCGAAGCCCTCCCACATCTGGCGGGCGTAGAGGAGGGGATAGAGGTTGTGCATTTCGGCGTCCAGCATTCCGTTGCCATAGACGCGGTCGGGGTGCGTGCAGACCTGGAAGGCGCCGTCCTGCTTGAAGAAATCCGCGCCCCAGTCCACAAACTTCTTCAGATGCTGGAACCAGGGCTCCTCCTTCTTGGTGATGGCGTCGGCGTAGCGTGGCCTGGCGAAATGAAGGTCCAGTTCCCCCACCTCGTGGAAGGTGGGTTCCTCCCTTTCCAGCCCGGCCTCCCGCTGGGCTTCCTCCCCCTGGATTTTCCGTTCCTCCTCATAGGAGAGGTCGTATTCGTTGCAGAGCCACAATTCCAGATGGTAGCCCATCCGCCGCAGGGCCTTGGTCCAGGTGTGCTCGCATTTTTCCTCGAGCTGCCACTCGGGCAGGGGGAAGCGCTGGGTGCTCCAGTCCTTCTCCACGGAGAGATCATAGTAGGTTTCCATCCATCCGGGCTCCAGGCCGATGACATCGCAGGGGATGCCTTCCTGGCGGAACCGGGAGGCGTTCTCCATGACCTCGGCGTCGTTGGCCTGGGTCCGGCAGATGAACCACAGGCCGAAGGACCACTCCGGCGGCAGTTTGGGGCGCCCCGTCAACTCCGTATATTGCCGGAGGCACTCCTTGAAGGTGGGGGCCACGAAGAGATAGAAGTCCACCACCGCCCGCTCGTCCTTCCAGGAAAACTGGTCCGGCTGGCTCTTGGCCATGTCGAAGACGACGCAGTGGGTGGAGTTCACCAAGACGCCATAGCCTTTGGTGGACATGAAGAAGGGGACGGGGAGGTAGGAGGAGACATTGGAGACCCAGCAGACGGCCTTGTGCCCCCGGTGGTAGAGGTGATCCCGGGTCTGGTCACCGAAGCCCACCCAGTCCTCGTCCTCCTGGGCCTGGAAGGTGGCCTGGGCCGCCTTGCGTCCCAGGAACAGGTCCGTCATCCGCAGCAGGAGCCTTCCCGCGCCGTCCCGGCAGACCAGTTTTCCTTCCTCGGTCCACTGGACGGAAAGTCGGTCGCTCTTCCAGGACATGCCATCGGGGGAGAGTGGGGCAGGTTCGATGGGGAGCTCCGGGGGCTCCTGGATGAAGTGGTACCGGTTCAGGCCGGTGTCCTGGAACTCCCGGTTGGAGGGGAAGATCTGGATGCGGGCCAAGGTCGGGGTGAGGAAGCGCACCCGGAGGCGGTTTTCCGTGGGAGGGGTATGGCAGGAGAAGTCCATGGGGAGGGCGGTCAAGGGATTACACGTGTTCCAGGGAGGGCCAGAAGAGGGGGAGGGGGAAGGCCATGCGCCAGAAGGGGCTGGGGTCATGGGAGAGGGCGGCAGGCAGGCCTGGGCCGAAGAGGAGGGGGGGCAGTTCCCGACGGGAAAGGGTCAGGGTGGGCTCCTCCTGGCTTTCCCGGATGGCCAAGGGTTGGCCTAGGGCCTTGGCCAGGGTGACGGTCTCGGAATCCTCCCCGTCCTCCACCTTCAGGGTGACGCTCCCTTGCCAGGATTCCAGCCGGGGCTCCAGCCAGGGCCGGTACGCCTCCAGGGCCCTTCCCAGGAAATTGACCCGGAACTGGGAGAGATTCTCCGTCAGGAAACACTGGGCATAGCCATCCAGCATCTCCTCCAGGGGACCGGAGCACTCCGGGGGCGGCACCAGCACATTCCAGTTGCCCGTCTGCAGAACGTAGCGGACGATTCTCTCCACCCCCTCCACGTCTCCGCCGTATTCCAGGATGGTGCGGTCCTTGAGCACCGCGTAGGCGAATTGGCTTTCCGTGGGATTCCAGAGATAGACCGGGCGGCCGGGCTTCAGCAGGGTGGCCCGACACTCCTGGGGGGAGGATTTGAGGGGGCAGGCGAAGGCGCTTTCCCGGGCTTTCCACAGCCGCAGGGTGTCCGCCTCGTCCCCCCGGTATTCCCGGAACTCCAGGATGGAGGGTTCATCCTCGGAGGGGCGGAAGCGGAGCATGGCGGGCTCCAGGCGGAGGGTGCGCAGGACGCCGGCGTGTTCCCAGCCGTAGTGGCCATAGCGCAACCGGTCCCCTCCCAGGGCGGAGAGGAGAATTCCCTCCTGGCGCATGTCCTGGACGACCCGCCGCATCAAGGCGCTGAAGACCCCGTGCTTCCGGAAGCCCGGCATGCAATGGACATGGCCAATGCCTCCGTAGGTCACCTCCGTCTTCCCCAGGCGGAGACGACGGGGCACCATCACCAGCCCCCCCGCCAGTTTTCCGTCCACAAAGGCCAGACGCCAGGCGGACATGGCCTGGGGGGTGGGGTTGACGGTGGAGGGGTCGTAGTCCTCAAAGCGGGGATGGGCGGGGGTGTGGGTGCGGAAACTGGCCACCACCTGGTCGGTGACCTGGGAAAAATCTTCAGGAGTGCCCCGGCGGATCTCAAGCATGGCGGGAAAAAGTTGGGAGGGAGGTTATTGGAGTTCCAGAATGGCGAAGGAGTGGTAGTCCAGGGACAGGCGGAGGGTGTTTCCCTGGAAGGAGTGGACCTTTGAGCCGAACTCCCCCGCCTCCAGGGGTGCCCGCTCGGGGGGGACCTGAAACTCCTTCTGCCGGCGTTCCAGCTCGGCGTAGCCCGGGTCGGGTTCGTTCATCCGGTCCGTTACTGTAACGGGAGGGGCGGAGATTCCCAGGGTTTTCCAGTCGAAAACCAAGTCAAAGGTCTGGTTTTCATGGGATTTTCCCACGTGCGCCACAATGGCCAGCACCCGGTCGCCCCGGACATGGCAGCTGACGTAGACATCCTGCGCCCCCTCCACGGCCACGGGATGCCGCCAGTATCCCAGGAAGCGGCAATCCGGCTTTCCCACGCCGAAGGCCGCCAATGCGCGGACCACCTTGTCGAAGAGACCGTAGTGGTTCCGCATGGGGGAGATGAGGGTGTTGTGGAGGAGGGTGGCGGCATGCTCCGCCTTGCCCAGGCGGAACTGGTATTGGTCGGTGGGTTCGTCCCCCCCGTATTCCGGGCGGAGGGTGTCCAGGGGCATGTAGACGCTGTTGGTGACGCCGAAGGGGAGGGTGCTCAATTCGCTGGCGAACATTTCCAGGCCATAGGAGTCCAGGATGTCCTTCTTGTCGTGGAGAAGGGTGCTGGAACTCTGGCGGATATGCTCCCCATTGAAGAGATGGGTGACGAAGGTGTAGGTGGGCAGGAGGTTGCAGTCGGTGTTGTGGAGGACAATCACCGGAGATTCAATGCCCTCCTGCAGCTGGACCATGGCCATCCTCCGGTAGAACTCCCGCTGGGCCAGGAGGGGGGTGCCGCCCTGGCAGCCATGTTCCCCGTTGGAGCACTCGGGGACGTTCCCGAAATCGAAGTAGAGCCCCTTCATCTGGGGGAAGCGCCGGAGGAGTTCCCGCACCTTCTGGGCGAAGAAGTCGGTGGCAGAGGAGACGGGGCAGCAGTCGTAGATGAAATGCCCCGTGTTGTCGTAGTCCTGGGCCAGTTCGGGACGGAAGCTCCATTCCGCCCGGTAGGCCCGCATCTCCGGATACTTTGCGGAGAGGTAGCGTCCGCAGAGGTAGGGGACGGGGCGGACGTGGTGCCCGTCGGTCTGCCTTTGGAAGGCTTGGAGGTAGGAGTTGGCGCAGGCGTCGCCGTCCCGGTCATGGGTGTCGGCGAAGTAGCTTCCCAAGTCTCCCCGGTAGACTCCATAGGGGGCGTCGATGATGACCACATCCTGGGTGGGATGGGGGTCGCCGTCCCGGTTCATGGGGGCGGCGTAGCTCCAGTTGAAGGTGTCGAAGGGATAGTTGGGCGCCAGCGGGCGGATGGGGGTGCCCAGGAATCCCAGTCCGATTTCCAGGGATTTGCGTGGGGGTAGGGCGTTGGCGACTTGGAGGGTGATGGTGGTATGGGTGTCGTCCCGCTCCACCAGGAAGGTTTCCCGGGAGGGGGCGGTCCAGCCGATTCGGTTTTCCGCGAAGAGGCAGAGTCCCCTTTCCTCGTTGCCGACCCAGAGGGAGTAGTAGAAGGGGAGCTTGGTGACACCCTTGGGGATGGCCATGGTGGTTTTGGCTCCCCAGATGCCGCCCCCTGCGGCCCCGTGGAGATACTTTGCCGCCTGGTTGGTCATGCGGAGGCGGATGGCCAGGCTCCGCTTTTTCCCGGGGGTGACGGTCAGCCGGTTCCATTGGACGCCGTCATATTCCAGCCAGGAATTGCAGAGGAACTCCTGTCCCTGGCTTTGGAACTCCACCCGGTGGGGGGCCTGGGAGAGGACCTGGAAATCCGTGGGGGAGGCGGGGCGTCCGTCCAGGAGGATTTCCACCGGTCCGTCCAGGAGGGGGGTGCCTTGGCTGGTGATTTGCGTGGGGAAGGGGGTGTTGTCCCAGGCATAGTCCCGGAGGGCGAGTTGGCAGTGGAGTCCCTTTTCCGTGGCCTGGGTGGCAATGGGGGTGAAGGGCGGGAGGATGGTTTCCTGGGGGAAGGACTGGGATTCCCATTTTCCGATGCCGGGGTATTCCACCTTCTGGCTGGCGCAGGGTTGTCCCTGGGCGTCCGTGAGGGTGACGGAATATTCTCCTGGGGGGGAGTTCCGGGGGAAGGGGAGTTCCTTTCGGGGGGCGTTGGCGGGGATGGCGGCCAGGCGTTCGCCCTGGGGGGAGAGGAGTTGGAGTTCCCCTGCGCCCCGATTCCCCAGTTGCCGTGCCATGATGGCCTCTTTCAGGGCGATGCGGATGCGGTTTTGGAAGAAGAGGGGGGTGGCGGTGAAATAGGTGAGGTCCAGGCGGAAGGGGAGGATGCGCCTCCAGACGGGCTTTCCGTCGTGGGAGAGGGTGTAGAGGAGGCAGTCGTATTCGGCCTGGGAGAGGGAGGCGTGGAGGCTTTCCCGGATGGTTTCCCCGGGCTTGGCGTTCCAGGTCCTGTCATAGAGGGGCAGGGGCAGGGCGCTGCCGTCCAGTTTTGCCAGGGAGACCTGGTAGGAGAGTTTTCCCCCCTGGGGGGATTCCAGGCGGAAGGACTGGAGGTATTCCCCCTGGTTGGGGTTGTTTTCCTCCAGGATTTGGATGGTGTCGCAGGGGGCGAAGGTGGCGGGGATCAGGGCTTCGGGGGAGTATCCCTCTCCTGTCAGGTGGAAGGAGGAGTGCTGCCCGAAGTCGGGGAGTTTCCAGGAGCGGCAGCAGTTGAGCCGGATGGGGCTCCGGGGCGGCCCGTCCAGCCCCACGCTCTTCCAGGGGATGGCCATCTCGCCCTCCCAGAGGATGGAGTCGTCCATCTTCATGGACTTGGTGCCTCGATAGAGCCACTCCCCGTTCCAGGAACCGTCGGTCTGTCGTCCTTCGCAGAAGCCGCCGGCCATGTTCACGGCGAAGCGGTAGAGGGCGTCGGTCTCCAGGTAGACCTCGGCGGATTCGCTTCCCCAGACCTCGGGTTCCTTGGAGGGGGTTCGCTGCTCCCCTTCCACAAAGGGCTGGTGGGGGGGGAAGTGAGTGTAGAAGCCCACGTAGAGGTTTTCCTGGTCGTAGAGGAGCCGGAAGCCATGGGCGGGCAGGCTCCCGGATTCCCGGGGATAGTTTCCCTGGACGAGGCGCCCCGTACCGGCGGCGTGTTCCCAGGCCTCGTCGTCGAGTTTGCCGTCCAGGGCAGGGGCGGGGGTTCCCCGGGGCAGGGGCGGGATGGTCAGGAGGGGGGGATGGGTTTCCGGGAGGGGAGGGAAGGAGACCCCGGAGAGTTCCGCCACTTCCCCGGGGGAGAGGGCGTGGGAGAAGAACCGGAGTTCCTGGATGAAGGTGTCGTCGCACCAGGGGTTTGTGGCAATCCAGGGGTCCTTGTAGGGGCCCAGGTGGAGGCGGGTGGGGTTTTCCACGGGGAGGGGTTGTTCGGCCTGTGCCAGGAGTCGTCCGTCCCGGAAGAGTTTCAGGGTCTCCCCGTCCCAGCTGAAGCCCAGCCGGTAGTCCTTTCCGGGTTCCAGGGGGTCGGGCATTTCCATGCGGAAGGTCTTGTCCTGGTCGGAGAAGACGAAGGCCCAGCGCCTGTCGCCGAAGAAGTAGTAGCCGGCGTAGAGACGGCTGTTAGTGCGCAAGGTCACCAGGCTCCGCATGGTGTTCCGGGGTTCCCGGGGCTCCTCAAAGCGCACCCGGAAGAGGATGGTGCCCTCGTTCTCCCCAAGGAGGGGGGCGGCGGGAAGGCTGAATCCCCGTGCCCCCACCGCCAGCTCCCCATTCCGGAGCATCTCCGGCTCGGGGGCGTGGACGACCCCCCCTACCACGGCGCTGCGTTCCTTGGAAAAGTCCAGGCGCAGGGTCTCCATGGCGCCGGCGGAAGCCAGGCAGAGGGGGAGGAGGAGAAGGGGCAGAAGGGGCAGGGGGATTCGCTTCATGGGGAGTTCCTCTTGGGGGGCGAAGGGGAAGGGCTATTCCGTGCGGTCAAAGTAGAAGGTGAAACGCTTCAGGCCTGCCTTGGCGGGACAGTAGGTGGCGTTGTAGTTCTGGTAGCTGCTCCCGCAATTGCCATCCACCGATTCCGCATGGCCGTCCGGGAAGAGAATGTTCACCTTCCCGTCGTGAACGCCCGTCCACACCCCCCAATACCCCATGGAGGCATTGGCATAGTGCTCAAAGGCGATGTAGTAACCCCGGGTGTTGTCCCCACTGCACACCATCTCCCCCGTCAGCATGGCCGTGCTGGGACTCTTGATTTTGTCCCAGACATGATTGAAGCCAAATTTCCCGTCCCCGGCAGGGTTGTCCGTGAACCGGTTCATGCCATAGCGGCTCCATTGGGCCCAGGCCCAACGCCCCTCCGCCGTGCCGTCCTGCAAAAAGGTGTGGGTGTACATGTCCTTCAAGGGCTCGTCCATGGTGACGGGACAACGGAAGTTCGCCCCCGTCAACCCACCCGCCGCATATTCCACCAGCATGGCAGGCCACCAGCAGTGGTGCCCCCCGTTGGGATCCGTCCGGTAGTACTCCGCCCCGGTCCCAAAGTACTTGCCGTCCGAGTCGTCCACGTACATCAACAAGTACAACCCAATGGTCTTCTGGTTGTTGATACAGCTGATGGAACGGGCTTTGGCACGGGCCTTGGACAACGCCGGCAACAACATGGCCGCCAAAATCGCAATGATGGCAATGACTACCAACAGCTCAATCAGGGTGAAACTTCCACGATGCTTCATGATTCCTCTCTCCTCCACAATGTGGGATGATGATGGATGAACGGGGGACGGTAGACAAATAAAAAACAGGTCCGCTCCTATGCTAAACTTGTTTAGTATGGGGCGAAAAAAAGACCGCCGCTTCTTCTTGCTTTTTATAACACACTTGATTGCAAGTGTTTATAAAACATATACCCAAACTGGCGAGAAAGAAGAAGAGACGAAAAGACGGAATGCGAGGATAGTGTAGGAAAAAAAACAGAAAAAGCAAGGGGTGTTTTGGAAATATTTTGCCCCTGTAACTGGAAAAGGTAAACGCCCGCTTTTCGAGCGTTTACTCTTTCAAAG